>CAVEPP010000017.1:0-12930 GCA_963617605.1 Alloprevotella sp.
GCGTTATAAAGAGCGTGGAGTTCTTCCCCCAGCGGGCAAGGTCGCGCGCGGTCTCCGGCTCGACGATCGCGCGCAGGTCATCGAGCGTTTTCTGCGCGTTCTCGTCCGAGAGCGGGCCGCGCAGCATTTCGCCGAGGCGCTTGAGGAACATATCCCGGAACTCTTCGTTGTACCGCAGCGCCGCGGGGATGATGCCGTGGAGCTGGAAGTTATTGAAGCCGACGCTCATCGAGTCCATGCTCATCATCGTGAGATCCATGTCCGCGAGGCCGTAGACATATTTCCCGTTTTCGTACTCGGGACTGGCGTAGAAGCGGACGTTTTCATATACGTCAATGTCTCCCGACCAACATTCGAGGATCAGCCAGTCGATCATCTCCGGAATGTCCACATGTTCCTGGATGTATGCCCAGCCCTCCGGAGTATTCAGCGAGTTGTAGCGCGCGTAGTTGAGAATATCGCTCCACGCGGTCTGGCCTTCAAACTCCCCCGTCTGCATATCGACGGTATCGGCGTCCACGCCCTTGTGGGAGGCGAAATACTCCGCGCTGTGGTGCTCGCGGATGGCGTAAATGCCCCAGTATTCGCCGTTGAGGAAGAGCGAAACATACCGGTAATTCTGCGCTGGCACGTCCGTATAGTCCATGGCGATGCGGGCGAAAAACTCGTCGCGCATATAAGACGTATACGTATCCTCCACGCTTGCGCGCAGCAGCAGAGACGAAAATTCCGTCACAACGCCGTCGCCGAACACGTCATAGTTGAGATCTCCGCCGTACCGGCCCCGGAATTTGAGCGTGAACGACTTCTTCTCGCTCACACGGCGGCTCGTGCGGCCGTGCATACGGATGCCGCAGTCGATGGAGAACTCGCCGCCGTTCTCATACATGGCGACGGTCGCCTCGCGCTCCCACTTCTCGCTCCACGCCTGCTCATGGTTGGAGTAAATGCCCTGCGGCCCGGTGAGATTGTCCGGGTCCGTCACAAGGCTGACGATGGGAAGCATGCTGTTCTCGCGCAGGAAGTACGACCACGTCGCCGCCTTGCCCGGCAGCGCGTCCGCCGGGAAGCTCGCGGCGCGGACGATCGTCGTTTCGGTGATCGTGATGGGCGCAGTGTAGGCCGGAGAGTCCGCCGTCGGGTCGCTGCCGTCGAGGGTATAGTGCACGTTCTCGCCGGAGAGCGTCAGCGTGAGACTCTCGGCATCGTCGTACACGCCCGCAGGCGTATCGACCGAGGGCTTTGCCGCCACGGTGCGGTACCCCGTGCCGTTCCCCGCGCCGCGGCTGCTCTGCGCAAAATAGAAATACCCGTTCTCGCCGTCCATGCGGCCATAGCTGCCGCCGGTCGGAATATCGCGCAGGAACGCCCAATCTACCAGCGCGCCGGAGGCGTCGAAGAGATAGAGCTCGTCGCGCTGCGCGCTGAGAGAGACATTTTCCAGCTCGAATACGAAGCTCTCGCCGGGGGTGAGCACAGTATCGGGCAGCGCGTCACGCGCCGGTTCCTTGAGCTTGTCCGAGAGCGTATACCCGGCAAGATCGAGCGGCTGCGAGGATACGTTTTTCAGCTCTACCCAGTCGGACGCGCCCTCCTCGTATACGACGATCTCCCACAGGAGGAGCGGCGAGGTACGCGAGTCGGTCTCGCAGTATTCGGCGTAGCCCGCGGCGGTGTTTTCAAAGCCCGGCGACGGATAATTCGATACGGTGATGCTGCCGTCCGGCCGCATGGCGATGGAGGAGCCGTCCGGCACATCCTCGATCTTTATGCGGCTCATCTCTGCGCCGTTCCCGGTCGAGAGAATGACCGTGTCGCCGTCGGTGAGCGAGAAGTTCGTGTGCAGTTCGCCCTCGGCGCGGTTTTTGCCGGAGGCAAAGATCACCGCGTATTCGCCCGGCGCGAGCGTCAGCGCCGGGATCTTCCATTCGTCCGGCACATCCGGGTCATCGGAGAGATACCAGCCCGCGAGGTTGACCGCCGTCTCGCCGAAGTTTGCGATCTCGATCCAGTCGAGGTCGCCGTCGCTGTCGGCAAGCGTGCCGCGGTTATGCGCCATAACCTCGGTGATGTAAATTTCGTCGTTTTCATATCCGCCGGAGCGCAGCCACGCTTCATATCCGGCATCATCGTTGGAATAGCCCGGCGTCGGACGGCCGGATACCGTCCACTCGCCGTTTTCCTTGGCGTAGGACGTATTTTTCTCCAGAGCGGGAAGCTCGACGCTCTCGCTCTCCGCGCCGGAGGGCGCCGTGAGAACGACCGTTTCCCCGCCCGCGCTTGCCAGTGCAAAGGAGGCGTATTCCGCGCCCTCCGCGCCGGGGGCGCACCAGACGATCTTATATTCGCCCGCGCCAAGCATCTCGTCCGGGAAGGCATACTTCGTTTTGTCTGCGCGGTCGGAGAGCTTGTAGCCGGAGAGGGATACCGGCGAGTCCGAGGGGTTATATACCTCGATCCAGTCATAGTAATTCCCGTCGGGTGCGGCGAAGAGCGTATTTGAGGACACGATCTCGCTGAGCGCAAGAGTGCCGCCGCTGCGCTGCGCGAGCGCCTCCTGCCACGCCTTTGCGCCCGCTTCGGTGTTCGGGTAGCCGGGCGTCGGCGTGTCGAAGGGGACAAGCGTCCCGTCGCCGCTGCGGACGAGAGACTGCCCGTCCTTGCACGCGACGGTCACGGCGCTATCGAGCACCGTGCGGTTTTCGTTCATAAGGCACACCGTCTCGCCGCCCGCCTTGCGCAGGGCGAAGGGCGCATAGTCGCCCTCCTCGTCCGGCGAGCACCACACGACGAGATATCCCCGCGCCGGAACGACCGTCCCGGCCGGGAAGCAGTATTTGCCCTTTCCCGCCTCGTCGGAGAGATAGTATCCGGCGATGGAGAAGTCCTTTGCGGACGTATTTTCGATCTCCACCCAGTCGCAGAGGACGCCCTCGGCGTTCGGGCAGGTCGTATTGCTGGTCATGACCTCGCTGATGTGGACGCTGTAGCCGCCGTCCCACGCCGGGCGCTGGTTATGGCGCACCACGGCCACGACCGCGAACGCCGCCGCGGCGATGACCGCCAGTACGATCAGCCAGAGGATGATCTTCTTTCTGTCTTTTGCGTTTGTCATAGCGCTTCCTCCGCTTAGTCTTTCAGCCGTGCGTCCGCCGCCGCGCCGCGCAGCCCGGTGAGGCACATGCGGCTGACGATATCGGATATCTCCTCGATCGACTGCCGCCGCTCGGAATTGAACCAGCTCTGATACACCGCCACCATGCCGGAAACGGCGTAATTCATCATTACCTCCAACTGCTCCGGCGGCAGCTCGATGCGGCTGGCGAACATGTCCTGCGCCTTTTGCTGGAGCGTCAGGCGGATCTTGTGCGTCAGGCCCGCGTTCCGGCTGGAGCGGAGCAGCGCGCCGTAAAAATCCATGTCGCTGTTGATGATCTCCGTGAGCTTCATAAACACCGCGTACGGGTTCTCGACAAAGTCGATCCCCTGCATCGCCGTTTCAAACGTACGGATGACCTCGTTTTCCAGTTCGTCCACAAGCTCGTATACGCCGCGGTAGTTGTTATAGAATGTCTTGCGGTTGATCATCGCGCGCGAGGCGATATCCGTTACGGTGATATCGTCCATGTTCTTTTCGGTCAAAAGCTCCGCAAACGCCGTGTGGATCGCCCGCTTCGTTTTAATGACGCGAAGATCGCTTTTCCGGTTTGCCGGTTCCATCGTGCGCCCTCCTTTTCGGGAACAGGATCGGATTCCACATCTTTTTCGTCAAGCGTGTAGTAATCCTCATTGGGTGTTTTCTTTGGGACTTCCGCCACGGTTTCGCGCCAGCGTGTCCATTGCCGCGCCGCGGAGGTCTTTTTATTATAATACACAGACGTTACATAAAGCAAGCAGGGGAGAGAAAACCTTGAAAGTTCTGATTTTAAGCTGCGACACGGGCGAGGGTCACAACAGCGCCGCAGCCGCCGTCGCCGGGGCGCTGACGCGAAAGGGCATCGAAAACCGGGTCTTTGACCCGCTCGTGCTCGCAGGGAAGTATGCCGAGCGCTTCGTATCCGGCGCGTATACGACAATTATGAAAAAAGCGCCTTCGGCGTTCAATGCGCTCTACCGCGCCGGGGATATTTACAGCTCGACCGGCATCACCTCGCCGGTCTACCACGCGAATGCCCGGTACGCCGCGAATCTGCGCGCGTTCATTGAGACGAACGGGTACGACCGCGTGGTATGCACGCACCTCTACCCGATGGAGACGATGACCGCGATTCGGAAAGCCGGGGACTTCACCGTTCCGTGCTACGGCGTGCTGACGGACTACACCTGCATCCCCTTCCTCGCCGAGACCGATCTGGACGGCTATTTCATCGCACACGAGGATCTGCGCGCCGAGCTCGTGGAAAAGGGCATTCCGTCGGAGCGTATCATCGCCACGGGTATACCGGTGGATGAAAAATTCGCGCATCACATGGACAAGGCCGCGGCGCGCAATTATCTTGCCATACCGCAGGATCAGGACGTGTTCCTCGTGATGAGCGGCGGCATCGGCGTCGGGAATGCGGGCGCGATCTGCGACGAGATCCTTCTCCGGCACAGCGGAGCGTTCACCGTCTACATCCTCGTCGGGCGCAACAGCGATCTCAAGCAGACGCTCGAAGAGAAGTATGCCGGAAACGAGCACGTCCGCATCGTCACGTTCACGAAAAAGGTGAACGTATACATGAACGCCGCCGACGTGATGATCTCCAAGCCCGGCGGACTTACGAGCACCGAAGCGGCGGTAGCGCAGGTCCCGCTCGTGCAGCTTCTCGTATACACTGCGTGCGAAGCGCCGAACATCGCGTTCTTCTCCTCCCACGGGCTTTCGGAGCGCGCGGAGGACGCCGCCGACGCCGCAGAAAAGGCCGTCGCGCTCGTGCGCGACAAGGCAAGAGCCGAAGCGATGCGCAAGGCGCAGCGAAACACCATCGCGCCCGACGCCGCCGATAAAATTGCAGAAAGGATCGTGCTGTCATGACCGGAAACGAAGCTCTTCTCACCTTTGCGCTGATCGCCGGGGGCTTTCTGCTCGGCGGCGTGATGTTCAGCCGCACGCTGCCGAAGCTTTTGATGGGCCGCGATGTGTGCGCGATGCGCGCCGATAAGAATCCGGGCGCGGCGAACGTGTTCGCCGTGTGCGGCGTGCCGATGGGTCTTTTGTGTCTTGCGCTCGATATGCTCAAGGCGTATCTCCCCGTATCGCTCGCGGCGCGGTATCTTGATACGCAGTCGGTCTGGTTTGCGCTCGCGCTTGCCGCGCCGGTGCTCGGCCACGCCGTCGGCGTGTTCAACGGATTTCACGGCGGCAAATGCATCTCCTCGGCCTTCGGCGCGATGCTCGCGCTTGCGCTCACGAACGTTTCTCTCACCGGGCTTTTCCTTCTGGCGGGTCTCTACATTTTCTTTTCCGTGATCGTGAAGATCCGTCCGCACCGGCTGCGCAGCATGCTCGTGTTCGCGCTCTACGGCATAAGCGCCGCGGTCTTCTATTCGCTCCACGGCGAGGGCGCGCTCGCGCTCGGCTGCGGCATCATCGCCGTGACCGGGGTGCTGCGCCACACGCGGCGCTTCTGCGTTGTGGAAGACGATAAGCCGCACATTACCGACTCGGAATTCTGATCATATACTTCGGGGGCGCGGTTCCTATGGGCAGGAACCGCGCCCCCGATTTTTATGCCGCCGTGTTCTGCCGGCGTTTCTCCCCGCCGGTCCCGCTCATGAACGCCGAAGAGAGATACAAACCTTCCGGTTTTCTTTCATTGTTTCGCATCGCGCCGTTCTTTTCTCGCCGTGCGGAACGTCAACTCCGTCATGGTGATCATCAGCGCCGCGAAGCAGAGAAGATACACCGGCATAATGGAAAAGCCGAGGGCGTTGCCCAAAAGCCCGAACAGCGGCGGCACGAACGTCGAGCCGACATACGCGCCCGCCATCTGGATGCCGATGATCGCGCCGGAGTTCTCCGCGCCGAAGTTCGCGGGCGTGGAGTGGATGATGCAGGGATAGATCGGCGCGCAGCCGAACCCGATCACAACGAACGCGGCGATCGCGGCGGTGTAGGACGCCGTCGGGAGCGCGAGCGCGCCGATGCCGCAGACGAGCACCCCCGTGCCGAGACGGATCATGTTCCGGTCGCCGAGACGGTCGGCAACAAAGCCGCTCACGAACCGCCCGGCGGTGATGCCGATATAAAAGAGCGCGGCCAGGCCCGCCGCACGCTCTGCGGGAAGACCCTTGACCTCGGCAAAATACGTGCTCGCCCACTGCATCGCCGTGGATTCCGCGGCGCAGTAGGCAAAAAAGCCCGCGAGCAGATACGGCACGCCTTTGATCTTCAGCGCGCCGCGCACGCCGACGCTTTTCTGCTTTGTCTCCGCGGCGGTCTTGTTGGCCTTCCACACCGGGAGCGTCACGAGCAGCAGCACGGCGATACCAAGCTGCACGAGCGCCACGGTGCGGTAGCCGCCGTGCCATGTGCCGTGCGTCAGCGCCCGGCTCATCACGAACGGGCTGACGATCGTCCCGACGCCCCAGAAGCAGTGCAGCCAGCTCATATGGCGCGCTTTATAGTGCAGCGCCACATAGTTGTTGAGCGCCGCGTCGATCGCGCCCGCGCCGAGACCGTACGGCACGGCAAAGGCGATGAGCATCCAGAATTTGGTAGAAATCGAAAAGCCGAGCAACGCGAGCACCGTGAGAAACACGCTCACGACCGTCACGCCGCCGGTGCCGAGCTTTCGCGTGAGCTTGTCCGACAGAAGGCTCGAAACGATCGTCCCGCCGGAGATCACCATGGACACGACGCCCATATAGGAAACCGGCACGCCGAGCTCCGCGTGCATGACCGGCCAGCCGGAGCCGAGCAGCGAATCCGGCAGGCCGAGGCTGATGAACGCAAGATAGATAAGCGCCAGCAGCAGCGAATACATATTTTACACCACCCGGACGGCGCAGTTCTGCTTTTCGGTCACATAGCCGATTCGCGCGGCGTGCGGCACCTTGTCGGTAAGCTCCGCGAGCAGCGCGGGCGCGTCCTTCTCCGATACGGCGAGCAGCAGCCCGCCGGACGTCTGCGGATCGAAGAGCACGTCCATCATCGCGCGCGTGACGTTCGGCGCGCTCTCGCTGAAAGGCTCGGCAAAATTGCGGTTGCGGTACATGCCCTCCGGAAGGATGCCGATCTCGGCAAGCGAGAGCACCTCCGGCAGAAGCGGCACGTTCGCGCTCTCGATCACGGCGGTCACGTTCCCGCCGTTCGCCATTTCGCCCGTGTGTCCCATGAGACCGAAGCCGGTCACGTCGGTGATGCTGTGCACGTCGTACTTCCCGGCGATCTCGCTTCCGGCGCGGTTGAGCTCCGCCATCTGCGCAACGGCTTTGGCGTAGGTCTCCTTCGACACCATGTCGGCCTTGTTCGCCGTGGAGATGATGCCCGTGCCGAGCGCTTTCGTGAGGATGAGCACGTCGCCCGCGTGGGGCGTGCAGTTCAGCCGGATCTTGTCCGGATGGGCAAAGCCCGTCACGGAAAGGCCGTATTTCGGTTCGGGATCGCGGATGGTGTGGCCGCCGGAGATGATGACGCCGGCCTCCGCCGCCTTCGTATAGCCGCCGCGCAGCACTTCGCGCACGGCCTCGTCCGGCATCTGCGGTGAGACAGCCATGATGTTCAGCGCAAGCTTCGGCTGCGCGCCCATGGCGTAAATGTCGCTGATGGCGTTCGCCGCGGCGATCTGGCCGAACATGAAGGGATCATCCACGATCGGCGGGAAAAAGTCCAGCGTCTCCACGAGCACGAGCTCGTCCGAGATCTTATAGACGCAGGCGTCATCGCTCGTGTCGTAGCCGACGAGAAGGCGCTCGTCGTATACCGTGGGCAGCCCCTTCAGAAGCTTTGCGAGCGTGCCCGCGCCGACCTTCGCGCCGCACCCGGCGCAGCTTGCGAGCTTTGTCATGCGGATCTCATTTTCCATAATCTTCTCCTCGTTTCTCCGGTTTTCTCGCCGTGCCGACGGCGGAGGTGAGCATCAGTACCGCTTCGAGCACGCCGCCGCCGACGGACAGCGCCTTGTCGGACGCGGTGAAGCAGTGGAAAAGCTGGCAGCGGGGATCGACGTCCGCGCTCTTGAAGCGCGCGCGGGGCACTTCAAAGCCCTCCGGCAGTATGCCGCGGAGCGTGCCGGTGATCTTTGCGTACAGCGGCTCGCCGCCGACGGTGGCGACGATCTCCCCCGCCTCGACCGTATCGCCGATCTGCCGCAGGGCGTGGAAAACGCCGCCGCAGGGCGAGTGCATCACGCGCTCGATCGTATAGCCGCCGATATTGCCGGGGACGCCGGTGTTGGGAATGGCGCTGCCCGACCAGATCACGCGGCCGAGCGTATGGCCGCGCATCGTCTCCACGACGGCGTGGCAGTCCGTCCCGGCGGTGAAGCCCGGGCCGACGCCCACAACGCCCGGCGCGTCGGTGATGGCGGTGCCGAGATTCTCTTTGGCGAGGATCGCGTCCACGATCACATCCGGGCAAAGCACCTTCGCGCTCTCCGCCTTCGGATCGACGATCACGGGCAGGATGTTCTCGTCGAGCAGCCGCAGCGCGTCCGCCGCATCCGCCGCGAGCCGGGCGCGCACCTCCTCCACCTTCGTTTCGCCGTGGTACACCGCCTCGGAAAAGCAGACGGTACGGCGGATGGATGAGGGGAGCGGAAGATCGGTCATCACAACGTTGATCCCCGCGCGCCAGAGCCGCAGCGCAATGCCGGAGGCAATGTCTCCGGCGCCTTTTATCATTACGAGCATGGTTGGATCTCCTTTGAATTGCTTCTGAATTCAGTATAATATGGAATACCGGCTTGTCAAGGGCATTGCCTCTTGACTTTTTATCGAACTTTTCATATGATATTCATATAATATCGATATACAAAGAGGAAGTGCCCTGTTATGACGCTCAAACAGCTCGAATACTTTCTTGCCATCGCCGAAAACGGCAGCATCACCAAAGCCGCCAATTCCCTGCGCATTTCCCAGCCGCCGCTGAGTCTCCAGCTGAAAGGTCTGGAGGAGGAGCTCGGCTGCCAGCTCTTCATCCGCGATAAGAAAAACATGATCATCACGCCGAAGGGTATCCTTCTGCGCGAGCGCGCCCGCGAGATCATCGACAAGGTGAACGAGACGCTGCTGCTCATGCAGTCGGCCAACGAGGAGGAGCGGTACACCATCCATCTCGGCACGATCTCCTCGATCTGCAACCGCGTGCTGCCGGACAAAGTCCTCAAGCTCAAGGAGCGCTACCCGCATGTGGAATTTGTCCTCCACGAGGGCAGCACGACGAGCATTCTCGATATGCTCGCCGCCGGAACGGTCGATTTCGGCATCGTGCGCGAGCCGTTCAACGTGGGCGCATACAGCTCCCGCCCGGTCCATGACACCGCGCTCGGCGAAGGCGGCCAGGACTACTTCACCGCCATCGGCAAGCCGAATTTCTTCCCTGCCGACGATGCGCCGATCGTAGCGCTCACCAGTCTGCAGGACACCCCCATCATCATCCACCGGCGGTACTACGATCTCTTCACCAACGCCTGCCGCCGTCAGGGTTTCATCCCCAACATCATCTGCCAGAACGACAACATCGCCTCGTCGCTGAGCTGGGCGGCGTCCGGCATCGGCGTGGCGATTGCGCCGTATACCTCCGCGATCCAGAACTCCGATCCCTCGCTCGTCATGAAGCGCATCAACAGCCCGGAGATCGTCTCCAAGGCGCACCTCATTTGGAACCGCAGCGTTACGCTCACGCCTGAACAGAAAGCGTTCGTGCATCTTTTTGACTGATCCTCATCACACGCCACATACAGAGAGCCGGTTTTCCGCGGAAAACCGGCTCTTTCTGTATTTTCCTGTCTTAATACCCGTGATCGACGTGCTGCCACGCACCGCCGTTCGTGCGGACAAGGATCCACATCCAGCGCGTATAGGTCTGTCCCGGGTTAAGCGTAGGGCTCGCGCCGGATTCGTCCACATCAAAGGTGGACGTCAAAACAAGCACCTCGTCGGCATTGTTGCGGTCGGCCCAGTCCTGGTGCTCGCGCGACACGTCGTCCCCAGCGTAGGATATCTCGGTGAGCGTGCAGCCCTTCCAATTCCGGGAAAAGTCCTTCTTTATGACGTCGATGGCGGCGTCGATGTCGTTCTGCGTGTACATTTCGGATGCGACGGCTTTCGTCTGCACGTCCTTCACATTGCCGCCGCAGGCGGTAAGGGCGAGCAGGAGCGCTGCGGCCAGAAGCAGGGATAGAAAGCGTTTCATTCGGTATTTCTTCCTTTCGTGGATATCTTTTTCGGTGGGCTTTGCCTTTATCAGAGACGCCCCGGTGCACCGTTCGGTTCACTTACTTGAACCGCGCGAAAAACTCCGCAAGCGGCTGCATAACGGCGAGCAGCTCCGTAACGGCGGTATTGAGCCCTTCCACATCGAGCTTTTCCGCGGCGTCGTTCACGGCGGTGAGCGCCTCCTCCGCGGCAGTAAGGCTCCTCTGCGCCTGCGCGAGCATGTCGCCGGTGCTCTGCTCAAGCGCGGCCCAGTCCACATTCTCCAGCTGTTCCGTGATCGTGCGCAACGAATCGAGCGTATCGGCAAGCTGCGCCGCTTCGAGCTGCTCGGTGAGACCGTTTACGGTATCGACGAGCCGCTGCGTATCGAGCGTGTCCAGCTCCGCCGTCACGCTGTCGAGCCGCGAGACGATGTGTTCGATGCGCGGGGCGTACCGCCGCACGCTGATAATGGCCAGCGCCGAGCTCACCGTTACGGCGATGAGCAGCAGCACGCATACGATCGCCGTCACCTTCTGCCAGTACAGACGTTTTCGTTCCAGCTCCTCCATCGGAAGCCCTCCCTTTTCCGGAATCAATCCTCGCCGCAGAGATAGAGATACATGAGCTTGAGCGTCGCTTCCAGCCCCTTGATGTGCGTGCGCTCCATGCCGTGGCTGGCGCAGACGCCGCTGCCGATGAGCGCGCCCCTGCAGTCCACACCCGCGTGCCAGGCAGCGCCGACGTCTGAGCCGTAGAACGGGAAAATGTCCACGGTGTACGGCAGCTCATGCTTCTTTGCGAGCGCAATGAGCCGGTTCGTGAGCTCGTAGTCGTACGGCCCGCCGGAGTCCTTCGCGCAGATGGAAACGGCGTACTCGTTGCCCGCAAGATCGAGCCCCACGCAGCCCATATCCACGGTGACGAATTCATCGATATCGCGCGCGAGCGCGCTCGCGCCGTGGCCGACCTCTTCATACACAACAAAGTATATGCGCGTCGGGTGGCGGAACGCCGCCTTTTTTTCGCTGCACCAGCGCAGCAGAAGAAGGAGCAGCACCGCGCTCGCCTTATCGTCGATGAACCGCGACTTCAGAAAGCCCGACTCGGTCACCGTGAACTTCGGATCGATGAACACAAAATCGCCGTTATCGATGCCGAGCGCCCTGACTTCCTCGGCGCTTTTCACTTCCTCGTCGAGCCGGACTTCGAGATGATCCACATCCCGCGGCATCGTCGCGGCGTCCGGGTAGACGTGCACCGCCGGGGCGAGCGAGAGAATCGTCCCGCTGTAGCGCTTGCCCTCGCGCGTGAGCACCGTGCAGTATTCGCCGTCGAGCGTCGGGCAGATCGGCCCGCCGACCTTCGTCAGGGCGAGCGTTCCGCCGCTCTTCACGCTGCGCACCATCAGCCCCAGCGTATCGACGTGCGCGGAGGTCGCCACCGTTTTGCTGTTATCGAGCCCCGGCACATCCACTTCGAGTGTGCCCTTGTTGTGGACGAGCGTCGTATAGCCGAGCTCTTCCACATACTTTTTGATGAGCGCGATCGCGTCGGCCGTGCAGCCGGAGGGCGAGTCGGTCGTGAATACGGCGCGGGCATATTCTTCAAATTGACAGCGGTCAAATTCGATCATGGAAAGTTCCTCTTTTCTATGAGATAGGAATATCATAAGCCCCCGGCGCGCGTTTGTCAAAATGTACGTTCGTGCCGCTTCTGTCCTATTGACAGGCACGGTGTGCGGCGGTATACTTGCATCAAGTTTTTTATATAAATAATTTTAACTATTCACAAAGGAGGGATCCTTCCATGGGACAGGTTGCGATCGTGACCGGCGGCAGCTCCGGCATCGGCGCGGCGGCGGCGGA
This sequence comes from Alloprevotella sp., assembly GCA_963617605.1. GTDB lineage: Bacteria > Bacillota > Clostridia > Oscillospirales > Oscillospiraceae > Apopatocola. The sequence goes on from CAVEPP010000017.1 coordinate 12,210, forward strand.
GTATCTCGCCGCGCACGGCTGCACGGTGTACGAGTTCTCCCGGCATGAGAAGAGCGGCAGTGCGTCCGTTCATCATGTAACGGCGGACGTGACGGACGAAGCGTCCGTCGCCGCGGCGGTGCAGACGGTGCTCGACGCCGAGGGGCGCATCGATATTCTGCTCAATAACGCCGGCTTCGGCATTTCCGGCGCGGCGGAGTTCACGTCGGTGGAGGAGGCCAAGCGCCAGCTCGATGTCAATTTCTGGGGCATGGTACGCATGACGCGCGCGGTGCTGCCCGTGATGCGCGCACAGCGCAGCGGAAGGATCGTGAACACGAGCTCCGTCGCCGCCGTGACGCCCATTCCCTTCCAGACCTATTATTCCGTTTCCAAGGCGGCGATAAACTCGTTTACGATGTCCGTCGGCAACGAAGTACGGCCCTACGGCATCCGCATCAGCGCCGTGATGCCCGGCGACACCCGCACCGGCTTCACCGATGCCCGTGCGCGCAGCTTCGCCGGGGACGACGCCTACGGCGGGCGCATCTCGCGCAGCGTTGCGAAGATGGAAAAGGACGAGCGCGGCGGCGTGGCCGCCTCGGTCGTCGGCGCGGCGCTCTCTCGCGCGGCGCTCTCGAACAGCCGGAAGGTTTTTTATACCGTCGGCTTTGTTTATCAGCTTGTTATTTTTCTCATGCGGCTGCTGCCGTCCACGGCGGCCAACGCTATTCTCGGCAAA
>CAVEPP010000018.1:0-12861 GCA_963617605.1 Alloprevotella sp.
CGCCGTCTGGATGTTGTCCGCCGAAAAGCCGGAGATCGTCGTAATGCCGAGCTGTTCCGCCGCCGCTTCCCCTTCCAAAAAGGGAATAAGTGTGTCGTTCAAATAGGATTTCAGTGTCTCGGCGTCGGCGTCGAATTTCGCTTTCAGCTCCGCGGCGGTAAGACCGCCGGTGTCGTTGGGCCGGTCATCCAGCGTAGAAACTGTCCCGAGGTCGTCTATCACTCTTGGTATCATCGTATCCCTCACTTTACATATCCGCTGTACCGTACACGCATATCCAGCGCTACGACCGTAGCCCCGGTAGTGTCGCTCTGGCTCTTGAAGATCATTTTGTAGTACGTGACCTTTTTCGCCTTGATTTTCAGCCGCTGCATAAACGGCTTGTAGTTTGTCTCGAAAGACCAGTCGGAAAAGTCAGCGTTTTCAAATGTTGCCATTTTCCGCTGTACGACCTTTTCGGTGTAAACGCTCTTCCGGTCGGTCTGCACCGTAACGGTGACCTCGGAATACTCTGTCGGTTTCAGACCTACCCATATCTGCGCAATGTATTTCCGCCGGTAGTCCTCGCCGAAGTCCATGCTTCCGCTTTCCCAGTAAGCGTCAATTTCTTCTCCGGCAATGCTTCGCTCGCCGTCTTCCAGCTTTCGGAGATCGCCGCCGGATGTGCCGAAATACAGCGCGCCTTTGAAGGAGAGAAAACACACCGCATCGAAGTTGCTGAAGTAGTACCACGCATCGGCAGCGTAGTTGTGGACAAGCGCGGCTTTCCTGTAGGAGATGAAATACTGCTGTGAATAGTCATCGTCCCAGCACACGCACTTCGCCGCGTCCATTCCGGAGAGCGTTTCATATACCCGGTCTGAAATGCGTTTTGCCTGCCGTTCATCGGAAGACAGATTCGATGAGTACCGGGAGACGTTGCTCCATTCGTAGCAGTCCTGCCCGTGCAGCGTCCGCGGACTGTTGGATACAAGCATCACCTGTCCCATGGCCGCGTTGCCGATCGTGCGGTTGACCGGCGTGATGTAGAATCCTGCCGTCACCCTTCCGTCCTCCAGCGTGATCGTGCTGTAGGAGATGGAATAGGTGCTGTCCGTTTTGAACGCAATGAGCCGGGAATAGTGGCGGATCAGCCCCGTCACCGGAGTGTTCGCCTCCCCGATGTCCGCAACGTTCAGGTCGGGGAAATAATCGGCTCTCGCGTTGCCGTCTGTATCCAGACCGGAATAAAAAACTTGATTGCTCCCGTCGCCGTACAGGAACACTCGCGTATCCTGCGCACCGTTGTACAGCTCCGAAAACCGCATCTTTTCCACTTGCGCCCGGAAGCTGATGCCGGTCGAGTAGGAGATTTCGATTGTGTTGGTTCCCGCCGTCGGGGCGGTGGAGAACGTAACGGTTCCTTTCGCAGTGTCTGCTGTCCAGCCGGTAGTGACGGCCTGCGCATTCACCTTTACGCTGTCCACGGAGGCAAGCCCGGTTTCCGGGAGCTGAAAAACGGTTGCTTTCCCGTCGGGAGAAAATTGCACCCTCCGTTTGTCGGAAAGTTTGTTGATCTGCTCCAGCTCTGTGCCGCCCCCGGCAGGGAGCGCAGAAACGAGGATCAGCGGAACATACCCGGCGACTTCGCTGTAAGCAGTTCCGTCCCATTTGCGGTATTTCTTGCCGTCTAAGATGTAGGCGTTTCCCGAAAAGCCGAAAATTCGGACGGTCTGTGAAGTATCAACATTGCCGATCTCTTCTTTCTTCCACTCTCCGTCATACAGTTTCCAGAGCTTCCCATCGCATGCGCCGAGAACGTATTCCGTTCCGTTCACGATGCCATGCCACAATCCGGCGACTCTGGGGTTCGCAGAAGAGGAAATGGCTCGCGCTCGTTTCATTCTCCACACATGTTGCGTTCCGGAGGTTTCGCAGGAAACAAGCTTCCAGACTTTGAATGAAGATTCCCGCCAGAAGTACCCGGCGTACTGCGAAGCGTTGGCGGAATTGACGGATACAGCATTGCCGGAAAGAACGATCTTTCCATCTTCCGTAGCCGCGGCGGTAGGGAACATCTTTAAAACGGAAGAAACCTCATTATCGATTCTTGCGTCCTCTACCGTGGATGCAATAATGAGCGTATAGGATCGGCACAAACCGGCGATGACATCTTCTCCGGGCCGAACTTTAAGGTTTCTGTCTCTCGTGATGACCCAGTTTCTCATGTTGGCGGCTTCGCCAAATTTCAGTTTGGTATCACCGTCCGGGCTCTCATGCAGGCCAAGCCACGCCTTGCAGGAAAAGATTTTCTCGCGGGATGCAGACTGTATTGTCGCCATGTCACCACCGCCCCCATTGTCCGTATTCGATTACAGCGCCGTATACGTCCGTGATGGATTCCCACGAAGCGGGGATTTTCGCGCCGAGCTTTCGCAAAAGCTCTTCATATCTCTGCTGAAAGAACGCCGCCATGGCGTCGTTTTCATCCAAAAGAAGATGCGCGGCCAGACCGTAGGGAAGAACGGTCTGCGCCAGAACATCGTCAATTCCGATCTCATCGTCGAGGCTTTCGAGAACGGGGCACACGGGGCGTCTGCCGCGTTCTGCCTCCGGGTCGTTATATGTGTCGGAGTACTGATAAACTTCGCCCCGGAGCGTATTCAGAATGTTTAACGCTCGATTTTTGTACTCCTTGGTGTCGGCATAGTCTGTCTTGCCGTTGTCGTCCATTTCGCCCATAAGGGTAATGGCTTTGTCGAATATGTCTTTTCCGGTCGTTGCCATGGTGACCTCCCTGTGAAAAAGGGGAGGCGGGTTATCCGCCTCCCGCAAGGTGTCAGCCCTCGTAAGAGCCGATGGGGCTGTTGATCTTTCCGGAGACCTCGGCGTAGAAGAGCACCTTCTTGCCGGTGATATTCTCCAGATCCGCGGTGTAGGTCTGCGCCGTGGCGCTCTGCTTCGGGTTCGTGCCGTCCGTGGTGTACTTGATGACGGCGGTGGAATCCGTGGACGCGAGCGTGAGCTTGCTGGAGGAAAGCGTCGCCGTAGGCGTAGCCGCCATGCCGGATTCAAAGTAGACGTAAATGCCGTCCGCCTTGATCGCGTCCACAAAGGAATCGTAACGGCAGAGACCTTCCATGAGCGTACCGGCGTATCCAGGCGCTTTGTCGTTCGCACGGAGCATGCGCAGCTTCACGGGGTCAGCGGTGGCCTGCTTGTACTTGATCATGAACTCCATGCCGGAGGGGAAGAGCCCCTTCGGAACGGAGATGATCGGGCTGCCGTTTACTTCGCCGATCTTGCCCTTGACGACGGCCTTGTCGATCCAGTTCTGCTGGTTCTTCATCTCGTCGGCAAGCTTCAGGTTGACGGCAATATCGGAGCGAACAAACGTGGCACGGTTCTCTTCGGGAACGTATTTGTCGTCCAGCGCGGCGTGGGCGAGAAGGATCTTTTCCATGATCGTGCTCTTGGTGAGCTTCGTGGCGTTCAGCTCGCCCTGACCGGCACCGTTCGCCCATACCTTGAAGCGGTACTTGTCGATTTCGGGTACGTACTTTTCGTCCCACACCTGCTTGAGATACGCGGTGGCGCGGCGCACCATCATCGTATCCTGTACGTTGGTGATGTCGAATACCTTCGTGAAGCTGCGCTTCTTGGTGAGCGCGTAGGTGTTGACTTCATCGTCAACTTCGCTCGGCGTGCCGAAGCGGTTGGCGGAAGCGGTGTTGTCGTAGTCGTTGAGATCGGCGGCAACGAGCGTCCACATTTTGATGGCGTTCACACCATTCCATTCCCAGTTGGTGCCGGTAAACGCATCCGTTCGGCTGCGGAGCTTATAACGTTCGTCGAGTTTTGCGGAAAACTTGGTTGCAAGGTTGACAGTAGCCATGATAAATTCCTTTCATATAATCACGTCCCGTCGTACCAAATCGCATCAAATTCCGCGTCAGCGGTGTTTTTCCCTCTCGTGGACAGCGATCCAGTAGAACGGGCTCTGTTTTTTTCTTCCTGCGCTTTTCGCGCGGCCTCTATTTTCTGTTGTTCGAGTTGAGCTTTAACTTCCTTCAGCTCATAGGCGCGGTAGGCGTTTACAAGGGTCTCGCCTCTGTTCACCGCTGCCCATACTTCTTTGGGCAAGGCTTCCGGGTTCTTTGCCTGTTCGGGGTACTCCCGGATGAAGTCCTGAATGTCCCGCTGCTTTCTCGCCTCGGGCGTATCCATCCTTGCCTTTTCCGTCTCCAGCTCCGCGGCCTTGCGCTCGTTGGCAACGATCCCGCGGCATACGGCAAGAGACTGGTTTGTCTCCTCCGCCATAATCTGCGCTCTCGTCTGGTCTACGAGCTCTTCAAACGTGATGCCCTGCTTCTGGGCAATGGCTTCCATCCACTTCACGCTGGTTGCGTTCTTCGCGTACCATTCGATCTGCGGCTTGGCCTCGTCGTACTTGCCGCGGACACGGTCGTAGTCCATGCCCTTCTGCGCAAGCTGGATGACTTCGTCGCGGTTGACCGTCCGCACCTCGTCGAGGTGCTTCAGCTCGAAAGACTGGTCTGTCTCCTTCTGCTCCGGCTCCGCTGGGGTTTCCTCCGCTTCGGCTTCCGGCTGGTCTGCCTTGTCCTCGGCTTCGGGCGCTTCCTCTTCTTCGGCGTTTTCGGCGTCCTCTTCCAGATCGTCATCCGTCAGAGTGATGTCGTCCCAATCGTCGTCATTGTAGGAAGCGCTGATTTCGTTCTCGTTCATAAAAGTGCCTTTCCCCCGCTATGGTCGGCGGGTTGTATGTCAGTTACCTGCCCGGTTTAACTGCCTTTGAAGTTCGGAGTACCCGCGGCTTGTTGGTACGGTCTCCTGCGCTCCGGTATCCACGAGTTGCCCGCCGCCGCGCGGAGGCATATTCATGTCTCCCTGCTGTTCCTGCGGGATTTCCTGCGGGAGCTGCGGTGCGCCATACTTGGAAAGCAGCTCCGCGCGCTTCGAGATGTAACCCTCCGGGATACGCTCAAGGTAATCCACCAGATCGATCTTGCCTTGCATGAGAAGGTTGTCGAGTGTTTGTACCGACGCGATCTCCGACCAGTAGGCCGAAGCGCCAACGTCCAGCTTCATACACATCGGGATATCCTTGAGTACCGAAAAGTCGAAGTTGACAAGCGTAGTCTGATCGCTCGGCACTCCGGCGAACTGTGCCAGTTCCGGCACGATCTGCGCCGCCGGAACGTCCACTGGACGGTTGCCGTAATACTCGGCCATGAACTCCAGATAGATGCGCCCCAAATCTTCTACGGACTGGTAGAGATTCTGCTTTGTGATCTCGCTCGGGATGCTCGCGGCTCGCTGCAAAGCGATGATGGCGCTGGTGTTGTCCGGTCTCGTGTCGCCGAGCGCCGCGCTCGTCGCTCCGGTGAACGTCTGCGTATAGTTCACGGCGGATTCAATAAACTGCGAGATTTGCGGAGAGATCTGCGCCGGGTCAACGATCTTTACCACTTGATTCATGTCTCCGCCGTTTACGCCGATGGCCGCGCCGACCTGACTTGTCCAGCTCGAAATGCGGGTCTTGTCGTATACGACCTTCGGATACGCCGTCGTCATCAGCGAAATCATGCTCATGGCGAAGCACTTGTTTACGAAGATCTGGTTCGGGATGAGCCCCGTTACAAGACTCTGCCCGTGGTAGGAATCCTGCACATAGTCCCAGTTCAGCCATGTCACGGGATACAGGCGGATGCCGAGATCCCACGGCTCGCGGACAACAACGTCCTTCGTGCATTCCGCTGCCCAAATCGTTTTCGTCTCATCGTCCCGCCACAGCTTCAGGAGAACCGTGCAGCGGTTATCGACATACGATTCCGGCAGGGAGTTGTTTTCGTCCGTATCCGGGCGGATGAGCTCGGCGTTCTCTTCGGAAATCTTGTTTTCCCGAGCGTACTTCTTCACGGCCTTTACGAAATCGCGCCGGGAAATGATGATCCACGGCTGCGCCTGCACATCCCGGCTGTTCGGGTTGCCGAAGAACACGCGGGTATTCTCAATGACCGTCGTGCGGATCGTGCCTCGGATATCCTTGGAAACAACGGCGTCGGGATCCCAATAGGTGTATGTACATCCGTCCCCGTCCACGGCGGCGTTCCGCATGTACTCGCGCGTCATGTTCGGGATGCGGTTGTGCTCCATAAGGGCTATGAACTCCTCGTTTACGATGGAGACAACGCGCTCCATTTCCTGATCGTTTGGAGCCGCGGCCAGAGGCTTGGCGTTCATCGTGATGTTGTCGGACGTGATGTTCGCCACCTGATGCAGCACAATGCGCTTGAGGAAGTTAAACACCGGGGTAGGCAGGCCGTTCGCCTGTACGCCCTCCCATTGCCGCCCAATGAAGAAGTTCTCCGACGTCTCCACATTGTTGCAGAGGTCGATCTTGTTGTTGAACTCCAGCCCCTTCTGGAACTGCTTGTAGATTTTCTCGTTCAGCGCTTCACTCGACTTCGTCATCGTTTACCTCGGTCGGCTTCTTCACGCCGTAGTTCAGAATGTTTTCCAACCCTTTCTGAAAGCGCTTTTCCGAATCGTCCGGCGCTGACGGCTCCGCTGCCGGTTTTCCGGCTTCGAGCGCCGAGACACGCCCGGCAAGCTCTGCATACAAAACAGCCAGCCGCACGATCTGCTTTGTAAGTTCAAGAAGCGTCTTAATCATTCGCATAAGCCCTCCTAATATCCGATGTACCCGGCGGTAGCCGCACCGCCGGTCATGGTGTTTTCGTAGTCTTCTTCCGGCTCATCGTCCGGCTCTTCTACTGCCTTCTCCTTCTCTCCGGGGAGAGAACGGGAAACGCAGAAGTACCGGATCGCGTCGTTCGAATGCGTGATATCGTGCGGCTCTTTTGCGCAGTCGTTGGGATTCTTTTCATCGGCCTGTATCGCCTGAATGTCCTCAATGATCCCCGTGCAGTTGCGGAAGAAGATAAGGCCAGGCTTGCCGTCGGGAGAATCCTTCAAAAATTCTTTCATCTGAAGCCAACCCTGTACGCGGTTGTTGCTCGCCTTCACCAGCGGAACGCCGTTCGTCATAAACAGCTCCGCCATGCTCTTGCCGGAATCCTTTGTTCGAGACCAGAGATCGGGAGGAGCAAACGTAATGTCGATGTGCTCGTTGATGCCTGTGTTTTCAAGGATCATCCGGGCGGCATCCGATACCACAAGATCTTTCTGCTTCATCTCCCGGTAGCACCATGCCCGCCCGGTCTCGTCTACGGCGAACCAGTAGCACGCCAGCATATCGAGACCGTAGTCCAGCGCCCGGTACCGTCTCCACCATCGGGGAACGGGGAACGCTTCGCACGTATGCTTTCCCTCGGAAAACTCCGGAAAGTAGTTGCCGGAAAGCCCGTCCCAATCGCCGTAGCGGTGAGCGGCGCGGATATTTTCCGGCAGCTGCGAGAGCTGCTTCAGGTAGTCTCGTCCGCCCTCTGACTTCATCAGCGCCGTGTTGTCGTCCACGGTCGCCTGAATGAATTCGTAGTCGTTCGGGTCTTCGTTCTCCTCCGGGTTCTCGCAGTCCGTTTTGAAATCCCGGTCTACGAACAATCTCTTCACCCACCGATGCCCGACGCCGCCGGGGTTGCAGGTGAGGAACATCTTCTTCGGGAACTGGTTCACGCCTCGCAGACAGCCGCCCAGCAAGCGGAACTCCTGTTCCGTGAACTGCGTTGCCTCGTCAATGAAGATCCAGTCGTATTCCTGACCCTGATACTCCTGAAACGCCGAGTTGTAGGAGTTGAAGTGTCCGAAGATGATCGTTGACCCGTTCGTGAAATAGATCTGATGGAGCTGAATGTTGTAAACGCCAACCTCCGGCTGCGGGATCATCTTCAAGATCGGCTCAATGTGGTTGTGCTGCAATTCGCTGTACGTCCGGCGGATGATAAGGATCCGTATCCCCGGATAAAACAGCGCGCCGGAGATAGCTTTCACTCGGACGGCATGCGTTTTTCCGCCGCCCCTCGCCCCGCCGTATCCGACATACTTCGCGGTCGAGTTATAAAATCTTTCCTGTTTCGGGTTCAGCGTCCCGAGATCAACAGTTGCCGAACCGCCCTTTCTGACCTTTGCCATTCCAAACCTCGCAAAAAGAAAAGAGCCCATCCCTTTCGGAATGGACTCTTAGGTCTCTCTTGCTTATTCTCTTTCGAGCATTACGCTCTTCTTGCACCGCGGGCAGTACAGCTCAATTCCTGCCGCCCGCCATCGTTCGTGAACCCGGCACAGCTTTTTCCGGCACCCAGGGCACTCTGCCCAGTTGCCGTTTATTCTGGCTTTTTCTGTATTGTATTCCATTTTTCCCTCACTTTTCAAGAGTTTATTTCGGAAGATTTAACTTTGGTCTGCGTGCTCTATATAGCGCTATACCTCTCCCGCGAGACCGCCCCCGTTTTTCCGGCAGGGGGGAGGGGGTACTACCACAATTTCGGGATCCGAACCGGGCCCCCACTATCGCACCACGCCCGGGAAATAGCCCAGGCGCGCAGCCCGTGAGCAGATTATTGCATATACTGCATAAACATTCGCAGAACTTCGCGGAATCTATGCCGCAATTAAACAAAATAAGTATTTTGCTTATATCGAAAAATCAAGAAACCATTGAAAATCAAGGCTTTTCTGATTATGCATAATATCCAACGTCAAAATTCGCTTGATAGGCGAAAGCTCTATTCTCTTACGCCCCCTAATATAAATATAAATATTTATATTAGGGGGCTAAAGAGAATGCAAATTTCAGTGCAAATCGCGCCCGTCTGCGCCCTTAAGAGTAACGGTAATCTCCTGCTTGCCGCTGGTCTCCTGCTTCTGCACGTCGGAGAATCCGCCCCAGCGCTTCTGTTTGCTCAAAAAGATCCAGCCGGTGACCTGACCGCCCCGGGCAATATGCGCAACACAGGCCGCCGAGCGATACTGCACCAGTCTTTTTAGCTCCCCGTGATATGTCCGTTTTATTGGACTTCCATCATCAAAAGCATCATCTGCGTTATTCTCTTCTGTCTCTCCGCGTTTGGCTTTCTCTCGTGCCTCAACTCTGGCAATGGCTCTATCCGGCTCGCCCTCATAATAGGCGTCCAACTGATCTATTGAGAGTTTCAAGCGCTGCGCAAGTGCGTAATCTGTAAGATCGTGCGCGTCGTCGCTCTCCTCGTAGGCCGCGATACATGCATCGATAGCGGCCGCAAATGCCTCTATGCTGTTCCGGCGCGGGCGTCCTGTCTTTGCCATGTCGCCGCCTCCTATCTTGATACTTTAATAAAATTTTCCCCAAAAGCGTGACATTTGTCAATACGCCGACAATTCGCACAAAAAAGCGCGGCTGAACTTGTGCAAGGCTACAAAGCTGCAAAACAGGGGTTGACATACCGTGACTGTATGCGTTATGCTCAAAGCGTCCCAAGGGCAAACGACAACGAAAGGAGCAAACGAACAAATGAACATGAGCGAAAGCGCCCGGCTGATTCTCGGCCTCCGCTCCAAAGGTTGGACGGATACGGAAATCGCGGATTTCATCCTGTGGGTTGAAACAGGAAACGAGATTTACAAGCCGGAAGAAGAGAAAGAATAAACCAAACGGGGCGGGCAACCGCCCCAACATAAAGAGGTGAGACCCACGGCCAGAAAGACCACCACGAGCAACGAGGTAAAAATGCGCTGGGAAGCCGGGGCATACAAAAAATTCCTTGTCCGGCTGCGCGTCGATGATGACGCCGAATTGATCAAGTTCGTCGAGGAAAACAAGGACGAACACGGCACCACAGAAATCTTCCGCGCCGGGCTCGAAAAACTAAAAAACGAGGGCTTTTGAAGCCCTCTTAAATATGACATACAGAAACGGTATGTACAAAGGAGAAACAACCATGAAATACTTTGAATCCTGCAAGACCCTTGACGAGCTGAAAGCCGAGTACCGCCGCTTGGCGATGGCGAACCATCCCGACCGGGGCGGGGACGCAGAGACGATGAAGCAGATCAACGCCGACCATGACGCCATGTTTGAGATCCTGAAGAAGCGCCACAACGAGAGCGCGGACGAGTACCACCAGACGACAGAAACGGCGGAAGAGTTCCGGGACGTCATCGCGGCACTGCTGAAGCTGGACGGCTTGACGGTAGAGCTGTGCGGCTGCTGGCTGTGGATCAGCGGGAACACCCGCGAGCACAAGGAAGCGCTGAAGGCGGCTGGCTGCCGCTGGAGCAAGCCGAAAGTCATGTGGTATTGGAGACATCCGGAGGACGGGCGCAGCTATTACCGCAGCAAGACGACCATGTCGGACATCCGCACGAAATACGGCTCGCAGGTGTTCCGCGGATCGTCGGAAGAAACCGGATTCGATAGACTGGGGGCGACGGCGTAAGCCGTCCCCCGCCGAATGAAAGGAGAGTATCAATTGGTTGGGGACACGATGAGCACCGCAGCGACAAAATAGCCCGTTGGGTGGTGCAAAGCTGCGAAGAGTATCACGGCTGGTAAACCAGACCCCGCCCCGGAGGTCACGAGGGCAGAAAGGAACACGGGTTATGAATTATCAAGCCATTTTAGAGAACCTGTCCGAGATGGAAGAAGCATTCTTTTATGCCTCTGTCGCAGAAGGCCGGGAAAACATGACGTATGAAATGATGCACGAACTCATGAAAAAGGCGCTGATTTTGTGGGGAGAGTACACCGGCTGTAAGCTCGGCGGAACAGATTCCCGCGAGCTGTAAGGGGGGCTAAACAAATGAGCTATAGAGACTTATTCCAGCGCTACGGATCGCCGAGCAAAGAGGCGGAAATAAGGATCTGGTATCACTTCCAACGCCCGGAAGCGCTGGGCACATTCGACCGGATAAAATACTACGACGGGCAAGCGGCGCAGTTGATTACACAGTGTAACCAACTAATAGAGACTATGAGCGAATACCGGCAAGACCTTGCCGCGAGATACAACCAGCTCGCCACCATGCCGAGCCGCCAGCGGATCAAGCTGGAACGGTACGTAAATTATGATAACCGGAAGATCTATTACGTCCGCCACTTTACCGACTACGAAGACGGAACGAGCGTAGAGACGAAAACGGAAACTTTCCCCGGCACAGAGCGCCGCGCAGCTCTTGCGAGGTTTGCCGATCTGAAGAAAAGTTTTCCCGGCATCGCGGCGGAGATGGACATAGAAAAGAAATCGTGGGAGAAATAAAGCAAGCCGCCCGGAGAAATCCGAGCGGCTTTTTGATCGCAAGCAAAGAGGGAGCAAACAGCAAGCACGAGAGCAAGCAAACTTGCTCGCAAAAAGTTGTTTTTGCTTGCATTTTCTTGGAATTGATTTCAATATTTTGTGATATACAAAAGCCTGAAACCCGTTGAAAAACAAAGAAAAACCCGCAATCCCAATGGATTACGGGTTCTCTCTTCATGGTGACCCAGCGGGGATTCGAACCCCGGACCCACTGCTTAAAAGGCAGTTGCTCTGCCTGCTGAGCTACTGAGTCAGATCGGCGGGCCGGCAATGCCAGCCCGCATTGGCTGGGATGGCGCGGCTCGAACGCGCGAATGCAGGAGTCAAAGTCCTGTGCCTTACCACTTGGCGACATCCCAAAGTGGAAAAGACGCGGAGGACCGGGAGTTATTCCCGATCCCCCGATCAATGGGGTGGGATAAGGGGCTCGAACCCTCGACACCCGGAACCACAATCCGGTGCTCTGCCAACTGAGCTAATCCCACCATATACATTTCAGAGTCTTTTTTTGACGCTGGCGCGCCAGGAGGGACTCGAACCCCCGGCCTACTGCTTAGAAGGCAGTTGCTCTATCCGGCTGAGCTACTGGCGCACATTCAAGACCCTCGGAAAATGGAGCGGGTGAAGGGAATCGGACCCTCGTACCCAGCTTGGAAGGCTGGTATTCTACCATTGAATTACACCCGCAAGCTATGAGAGCATACCATTATCCGCGCCGGATGTCAAGAGCTCTTGCAAGAAAAACTTTGAAAATCCGGCGCAGACGGTAAAAATTTGCGGCAATCAGCCGTGATAGAGCTTGTGCGTTTCGTATTTCGGCTCGCAGGTGAGGTTGATGTGCAGCTTGGAGAGCGTGTTCTCGTCGGCGCGGGCGAGGATGACGGTCGCATGCGCCTCGCTCCCGGCAAGGTCGTTGAGCGCTTCCATCGCCTGCGAGGCGACGGGATCGCTCACAGCGCACACCGCGAGCGCGATGAGCGCTTCGTTCACGTGCAGGCGCGGGTTTTTGTTGCCAAGATGCTCCACCTTGAGATGCTGCAGCGGCCGGATAATCTCCGGGGAGAGGAGCAGCACATCGTCGGGGATACCGGCGAGCGCCTTGAGAGCGTTCAGAATGCACGCCGAGCACGCGCCGAGCAGCGAGCTCGTCTTGCCGGTGACGATGCGTCCGTCGGGCAGCTCCATCGCCATGGCGGGCTTATCACCGTTGAGTTCCGCCTTTTCAAGCGCCGGGACGACCGGCGGCCGGTCCTTGCACGTGACGCCGAGCCGGTTCATCAAAAGCTCAAGCTTCATAAGGGCGTTCTGGCTGGCCATGCCCTTGCGCACTTCGCACGCCGTGTGGTACCAGCGGCGGATGATCTCCTGCTTGGAAGCCTCGCAGCACGCCTCATTGTCGCAGAGGCAGTACCCGGCCATGTTGACGCCCATGTCCGTGGGGCTCTTGTACGGGCTCTCGCCGAGAATGCGCGTCAATATCGCGCTGAGCACGGGGAAGATCTCCACGTCGCGGTTATAGTTGACCGCCTTCTCGCCGTAGGCCTCAAGATGGAACGGGTCGATCATGTTCACATCGTCCAGATCGGCGGTCGCCGCTTCGTAAGCGAGATTGACCGGGTGGTTGAGC
>CAVEPP010000019.1:0-12644 GCA_963617605.1 Alloprevotella sp.
GCATCGTTGTGGTGCTCCTCGTAATACGCCTTGCCGAGCTCGATGTACGCCTTTTTGAGCGCGTCCTTCTCCCCCGTCAGCGAAACGGTGAGCTTGGCGAGACGGGCAGCGTCTTTCGTTTTGTCCATGGCGACGTTGGCGTATTCCGCGCCGCGCTCGCGCAGGCTGGAGATGGTGTCCATAAGAGAATCGAAATTGAAGTTCATGTTCTGTTTCCTCCTTCAAGATTTTGGTTTCTGAAATTTGGTTTCCAGTTATCAGACGGTTTTATCTTCCGATCCGTTCGGTGTTTCTTCCTCTTCTTTCGCCGCGGCGCTCTGCGCGCGGACGCGGTTCACATAGAGATCCTCCGGCTTATGCGCTCTCCGGCTTTGCACGACGAGGAGCACGAGCGCAACAAGGCACATACCGCCGCCGATCACCTGCGAGGCGCGCAGCGCCGTACCGGGAATGAGCAGGGGCGAGGTGCGCAGCGGCTCGAGCAGGAAGCGGATGAGACCGTACCAGACAAAGTACAGCAGCGTCGCCTGTCCGTCGTACTGCCGTTTTCCCTTCCGCGTCCATATGGCGAGGAAGATGAAGCCCACGAGATTCCAGAGCGATTCATACAGGAACAGCGGGTGCACATAGTACGTCGTGCCGCCGGTCGTGAGCCCCATGCGGCAGAAGATGTCCGTCACCTCGCCGATGTACTCGCGGTTCATAAAGTTGGACCACCGCCCGATGATCTGCCCGATGAGCAGTCCGAGCACGACGCAGTCCATGATCGCGCCGAACGGGATCTTCTTTTTTCGCGCGTACAGCCACACGCAGAACGACGCGAGCAGCAGTCCGCCGGGGATGGCCGTGCCGCCCTCCCAGATCTTGCACCAGTTCCAGAGCGTCTGCCATACGGTGTCGCCGACATAGTTCGACCAGTGGCAGAAAACGTAATAAAGCCGCGCGCCGATGATCGCCGTGGGAAGGCCGATGAGCACGACGTCGGTCAGCGTATCCTTGGAAATGCCGAAATCCTTCGGCGCACGCCACATGCAGTAGAGCGCGGCGAGAATGAAGCCGAGACCGATGATCGCGCCGTACCAGTAGAACGTATGGCCGAAGAGCGTGTATGTACCGCTCGGGTTGAGAGAAAAGCTCTCGCCGAGCATGGGAAACGTGATGATCGCGCCGGGAAATGCTTCGGGCATGGGGAAAACTCCTTTCGCTGCGGAAAAATCAGGTGTTGGGACGGATCACGGAGAGTGCCATTCGCTCGCGCGTGAGATTTTCGCAAAGGAACGCCTCGCACTCCGCAAGAGTGATGGATTCGAGCACAGCGAACGCATCGAGTGCGTCCCAGCCGTCGAGTTTGCTCTCGGCGAGCGAGATGGCATAGGCGGCGAAGGCGTCGAGCGAGCCGAGGAGCTGGCCGTACTTCGCGCGGCGGCAGCGTTCGAGCGCGTCCTTATCCAGTCCGCGCAGCGCAACGCCGGACACTACCTCGTGCACCGCTTCCGCCACGGCGTCCGGGTCGCGGCCCTGCGCGCCGAGGAACAGCATGGCTGTTCCGGCGGAGGAATCGTATTCTACGCTGCAGTCGCCGTTCAGAAGTCCGTTGGCATACAGGTCGTTGAAAAACGCCGAGGCCTTGCCGAACAGGCACTCGCCGGCAAGCTCCGCAAGGAACTTCTGCCGCGCTCTCCCCGTGCCGGACGCGGGATACGGCAGCTTCACGCCGAGCAGAAACTGCGGCGCGGAAACGCTCATCGTTTTCTCCGCGCGCGTCCGGGCGGGCAGAAGCGTTTCGGGCGCGCCGTAGTCGCGCTCCGGCTTCTCGCCGGGGGTGTCCGGCAGTATCTCGCGCGCCGCGGCCGCGATCGCCTCGGGGTCTACGTCGCCGACGCAGCAGAGCACCATGTTCGAGGGATGGTAAAAGACGCTGTGGCAATGGTAGAGCGTTTCGGGCGTGATCTGCGCAATGCTCTCAATGGAGCCGGCGATATTTTCGCGGATGGGATGGTGGTCGTAGAGCGCGCTCAGGAGCTGAAAGTATCCGGCGTAACCGGGGCTGTCCTCGCCCATGCAGATTTCCTGGCCGATGATGCCCTGCTCCTTTTGAACGCTCTCGTCGGTATAGTACGGCGTGGATACGTAGGTGAGCAGCAGCCGGAGATTCTCCATGAAGTTTTCCGAGCCCGTGAAGTAATACGCCGTGTGGCCGGTGCCAGTGAAGGCGTTGGGGTTTGCGCCGAGCGCGGCGAAGTCGGAAAGGACGTTGCGTCCGTCCGGCATATCGAACATTTTGTGCTCAAGGAAGTGGGCGACGCCCGCGGGCGTATCGATCCACTCGCCGTTCACCTTGAAGCGGCGGTCCGCCCCGCCGTAGCGCGTGGCGAAAAAGGCCGCGTTTTTGCGAAAGCCCGGCTTGACCGCGACGAGGATGGAAAGCCCGTTCGGAAGGGCTTCCTCGTACAGCGTTTCGCCGAGATGCGGATATTCGTGCTTATTCATTCGGTCTCGGCCTCCTCTCCGCGGAGAAAGTATACGGCGTCCAGCTCCACGCCGCGCGCGATGGCGGCCACATCCTCGGCCGTGACGGTCTCGGCGAGCGCCGCGATATCGTCCGGCGAGGCGTCCGTCCCCTGCACGGTCTCGCGCAGATAGAAGTCGGCGAGATAGTACGGGCTGTCCGCGCCGGTGCGAAGATCGCCCGCCACGCTGCGCCGCGCCGCGGCAAGCTCGGCTTCGGAAATATCGCCCGCGCGTACCGCGTCGAGCTGGGCGAGGATCTCCCTGAGCGCTTCGTCGTACTTATCGACCTCGATGCCGGAGAGCACCGCCATGATGCCCTTGAGCGTATCGGTGCTGGAAAAGGCGTAGTAGCAGAGCGAGAGCTTTTCGCGGACATTCTGAAAGAGCTTTGATGTGACGCCCGCGCCGTACACGGCGTTGAACACGGCGAGCTTCGCCGGGTCGGGATCATCCATGCACTCGCCGAGCCGGAAGCCGACGGCGAGCACGCCCTGCGAGATCTCGTCCTCCTCGGTGAAATACCGGGGCTTTTCCTCTACGGCGTTCATGCGGATGTCGGTGCCGAGATCAAGATCGATCTCGCCGCGCGGCAGCAGTGCGAATGCCTCGCGCAGCATATCCGCCACTTCCTTTCCCGGGCGGCTGCCGCAGTAGAAAAACTCCATCGGCGACACAGCCAGAAGCTCCTTATGGTGCTTTGTGAGCTTCACATAGTGGATGCTCCCGGCCTCGTCCGCGGTGCCGTAAGCGCCGGTCGCGTAGTCCTCATAGGCGCACATGTTCTCCCGCAGGCGCTGAAAGGCCCAGCTGCGCTTGTCGTTTTTCACGCGCTCGATGCGCTCGACAAGCTGTTCGCGCTCGGAATCGACGTACGAGGGCAGGAACAGCCCGCCGCGCGTTGCGGGGGAGAGCCACAGCTCGCCGAGCAGAGATACGACCTCGCCGAGCACATCCGTCTCGCCGGGAAGATACGCATCCTCGGCAAAGCCCGCATAGAAGCCGACGGCCTGGATCTCACCGAGCTTTCGCACCGATGGCTCGATCTCCGCGCCGTAGAGCGCATCGAGCCGCGCGGAAATGCGGCGCATATCCGGCAGCGATTTTGTGCCGCGCCGCAGCACATACGGCAGCACGGCGTTTTCCGCCGCCGTTTCGCGGTGCAGCTGTGTGAGAAGATAGGCGGTCATGCAGCCGGTTTTGAATTTGTCGGTCTGTACCGCCGTCAGCGATACGCAGGGGAACAGCTCTTCGCGGAAGTATTCCATACGGTCACGCCTCTTTTCCTTTTATTTTCAATGGCTCCCTTGTGTAAAGGGCAGACTCTCCCCGGCGGGGAGAGATGTCGCCGCAGGCGACAGAGAGGGGGGGGGGGCTGTCAGCCGCAAGGCTGACGGAGGGATTGTTTTCCTTGAGTATATCACGTTTTCCCTGCCGTTCATAGCGCAAATGTGAATTTTTTCCTCACGGCTGCGCGCCGTACAACTCACGCAGCAGCCGGAGATACCACCCTGCCGCGCCCGTGTACCAGCTCCAGCCCGCACGCCCTTCCTTTCCGGGCGCATATGCGATATCCGCCGGAAGGACAAACGGCTCCGCGCCGTACTCCGGCGCGGTGAGCGAGAGCGCCATATCCTCCGCAAGCCTTTCCGCTTCCTCCCGCCGTCCGGCGCGGTGCAGTGCGAGCGCGAGCCACACCGCCGCGTGGGTGTACTGCCCGCCGTTTTCCCGAAAGCCCGGCCCGTAGGTCGAAACATACCCCGGCGCGCGCTCCTCCGGCAGAAACGGCGGGGCGTAGATGCGGATAAGGTGTTTCTCTCTGTTCCGGAGCGCATCGAGGGCCGCGGTGAGCGCTGTCTGCACGCGGTCTCTGCCGGCATAGGGTGAAAAGGCGGCGAAGCTCTGTGCCACGGAGTCGATGCGGCACGCCGCCGCGCCGGACGCGCCGAGCGGCGTGCCGTCGGCATAGTACCCGCGCAGATAGTGGTCTTCGTCCCACGCCTCGTTCGCCGCCGCGCCGAGCGCGGCCGCGGCGGTCTCATACCGGTCTGCACCCGATTCTCCAAGTCTCGTGAGCAGGGCGGAAAAATCGTGGAACACGCCGGAGGCGAACCACGTGAGCCACACACTCTCCGCGCTCTCGCCCATGGCGTCAAAGCCGTCGTTCCAGTCGCCGCCGCCCATCCGCAGCAGGTGGTGCTCTCCGATGCCGCGTCGGAGCACGAGCGCCGCGGCGCGGTGGCAGTGGTCGAGCACCGTGCCGGTCTCGCCGGAGAGCGAGGGCGTTTCGTAGCGGCTGTGCTCGCCGCGCGCGAGCGGCGGCGAGGCGATATACGGCGCGGTCTCGGCGCAGAGGCTCCTGTCGCCGGTCGCGCGCACATATTCGCACACCGCCCACGGCAGCCAGAGAAGATCGTCGCTGCAGTCGGTGCGCACGCCCTTGTCCGTTTCGCCTCCGGCCGGGTGATACCAGTGCTGCACGTCGCCCTCCGCGTACTGGTGGGCGCAGCACGCGAGAATGTGCGCTCTCGCGCCCGCGGCGTCGATGGGCAGGAGATTGATGCGGTCCTGCAATTGATCCCGGAACCCGACCGCGCCGCCGCTTTGGTAGAGGCTTCCCCGCCCGAGCACGCGGCAGCAGAGCGCGGCATACGCGCTCCACGGCGCAAGACGGCGCACGCTCTCCGGCATGGCGGCGGAATATTTTTCGCCCCGCACGCGCTGCGCCCACCACGTCTTTGTCTTTGTCAGCTCTTCCCTGGCCCGCGCGATATCAAGCAGTGCCGGTACGTCCGCCGCGCCGAGCAGCAGTACCTCCTCTTTTTCCAGCCGGAACGTCCCGGCCAGCGCCGGGAAGCCGCGGCGGAGCGCGCCGGAGTCCTCGCCGCAGAGAAAGCGCGCTTCCGTTCCGACGGTTTCGCACGGCGCACTGCACCGCAGCGTCACGCGCACATTTTTGTACGGACAGCGCGGGTTTTCCGCGCAAAGGGCGCTCCCGTCGCGCCAGACGGACGCGGACGCCGCGTCCTCTTTCTCCGGCGCGAGCTGCACAGGCGCGAAATACGAGACAGCGCACGGCGCGCCGCTCTCAAGCAGGAGCACGCGCACCGGCGTGTCCGGCACGATAAACGCCGTGACCGAAACGCGGTTTCCGCCGACATCTCTCTCCCAGCGGGCATAGCCGAAGCCGAACGTGACAATGCACGCGCCGCCATCCGAAAAGAGACTTTCCGCGCCGTGCTCCGTTTCGATCCACAGCCGTTCCGCGCCCGCCGCGGCGAGCGCGTCGCCCGACCACGGGACAATGGGGCACTCCCGGGCGTTTTCAAACCAAAGTGCTGCCGGGCCGCTGTCCGCCGCGGCGCAGCCGAGACCGCCGCCATAGAGCATATTGGCCCACGCGCGCGGCGGCAGCGGCGGCGTTTGAAAGCTCACTTCCCCGGCGTCGGTACAGGATACCGGCGGCGCGCCGGTCTCTTCCTCCGCCGCCGGGGGAAGGCGGAGCAAGCGCGCCCGTCCCGCCGGAAGGGATGTCCCCGCCGCATCGCCGAAGAGGGCGGCAGAGGCGAGAAGCACCTCGCGCTCGCCGCGGGAGGCAAAGTACACCCCGCCCGGCAGAGCGAGCGTTTCGGAAAGACGCATCGCTTCGAGCGCCGTTTCGATCGCCGCGCGCTGCTCGTTCCGGTAGTCTCCGGCGGGGGCGGTGAGGAACACGAGATCGTACTCCACACCGCACGCACCGAGCAGCGCGTGCCGCCGGAGTTCCCGGAGCGCGGCTTCCGTGCCGTTTTCCCCGCCGTCGAACACCATGACGGGAAGGTCGCCGGAAATGCCGAGCCGCCAGAGCGCTTCCCGCGTCCCGCCCGGCAGTGCGCGCCCCTCGGCGCAGAGCGGCGGGAACGTGAGCGTGCGGAGATATTCCATGGCCGCGGCGCTCTCACCGCTCTCCATGCCCCAAACCGCAGCGGCCGCGTCCGCCATGGCAAAGCCGGAGCTCTCCCGGAGCATCTCCCGCGCGCTTTGCGCGGCGGTGTCCGCGTCGCCCGCGACGCAGAGCGCGAGTGCCATTTCGCACGTGCTCCCCTCCGGCAGAGGTATACGCGCGGCGATATACGGCTCATTCTGCCAGCCCGTATTTTCCCGGAACTCGCCCGCACCGCCGCGCTCGGGGAACTGCCGGAAGTCGGAGGAAAATTCCGCCTCTTGCGAACAGGCGAGCGCGAGATACTGCGCGCTCTGGCTCCCCCGCGGCGCGCGGTATACGATCAGCACGCCGTCCTTTACCGACGTGCACAGCCCCAGCCGGGCAAACGCCGGGTGCGCGGCATAGTCCCGCGCACCGAGCAGCACCGGTTCCAAGCCGAAGATGACCGCGTCCGGCACGGCGCTCCCGGAGCGCAGGCGCAGCCGCCGCAGCTCGCCCGGGTACGCGCGCGAGACGGTGCAGCGCATCTCCCAGAGAAGATCCCCGCTCTGTCCCGACAGGCACGCTTCCCCGGCGCTAAAGCGCCAGCGCAGCGCGCCCTTCTCCCCCGGCTTTGGCAAAAGCGGCCGCCGGATGCCGCCGGTCTCGGCCCAGAGCGCGACGCCGGGCGCGTCCTCCCATGGCGTGTGGGCGCTCCGGTACGGGATGAGCGTGCCGCACGAGGCGCGGGACATGCCGTTCGCCGTTACGAGCAGCCGGTACGCGCCGTTGGAGAGCGCCGCGCCGTCCGGGAAAAAGGGATCTGCCCCTTCGCCGGTCCGGGGCGCGGCGTTCCCGGCACGTTCCGCCCTTCCCCTGCCCGCCGGCTCTCGGTGCAGGAGCTTTCCGCCCATGGGGATCTTTTCCTGCAAAAGTCCCGTGTACGCGGCCATGGCCGGATCGTCCAAAAACCACCGGCGCAGCACGCCGCCGCACAGCGCGTTTGCGATCGCGCAAAGGCTCATACCGAGATGGTGCGCCATCACGCACCGGACGCAGACCGGCCCGCCGCCGGTGCGCGAGGACGTGAAATCGACCGCTTCCCACAGTCCATAAGGGCCGGAGAGCCCGGCCTCCGCCATGCGCCGGAGATTTTCCACCGCCGCGTGCGGCGCGGCGCAGAGCGAAAGATAGCTGCTGTAGGGCGATACGACGCTCTCGCCGTTTCGATCGCGGCAGAGCGCGAGAGGTGCGCAGCCGTGCGCCTTGTAGCGGTAATGGTCCGTGGCATCAAAGGCGTAAAAGGCGCTCTCGGAAATGCCCCAGAGCTTTTTCGCGCCGAACGTGCGCCGCCGCTGGACATATACGGCAAAGCGGGCGCTCTCCCAGAGATGCGAGCCGCGGTACAGCGGCAGGAAAAGCTCCGGCATCAGATATTCAAAAAGGCTTCCCGACCAGCTCACCATGCCGCGCCGTCCCCGATAACCCACCTGTGCGCGGCTGAGCTGCCGCCAGTGGCGGTGTTCGGTCTGCCCGGAGGCAATGGTGAAATACGCCGTCAGGCGCTCCTCGCTCTCTAAAAGATCGTACCAGCTCTGCGCCGGGGCGCTCTCGCCGGGCAGAAGGCCGATGCGGAAGAGCCGCCGTTTCTCATCGTAGAGCGCGCGAAAGTCCATTGCCGCGGCAGTCTCGCGCGCCCGCTTCGCAAGAGCGTTCGCGCCGTGCGCGGCAAAGCCCGCGGCGCAGGCGGTGAGCGCGGCGGCAAGGTTGCCGCTGTCCACAGTCGAGACATATGCCGGGTCGAGCGGCGCGAGCGTTTTCGTATCGTACCAGTTATAAAGGTGTCCCTTCCATTTGGGCAAACGCCCGATCGTATCGAGGATGTTTCCGCAGAGCGTGAGCGTCTCGGTCTCGGACGCGATGCCAAGCTCGAGCGCCGAGAGCGCGCCTGCGAGCGCCATGGCGATGTTCGTCGGGCTCGTCCGGTCTGCGCCCGACGCCGGGGGCGAGAGCTGCACATTGTCCGGCGGCAGGTGGTGCGATGCCGCCGTGCAGTTTTCGCGGAAGTACCGCCAGATCTCCGCGGCGCGCCGCAGAAGGAATTCCCGCTCTCCGCTGTCGAGCGGTTTCTCCTTCTTCTCTCTTCCGAGCCGGTGGGCAATAAACGGCGTAAAGATCCAGCAGATGGCCGCGGCCCGTCCGGCAAACGTCTGCGAAAAGGCGAGCAGCAGCCCGGAAAAGTATACGGCCGGCCACATCGCGGCGAACGTATCGGCGAGGCCGGCGCTGCGGCGCTCGCTCTGCTCGGCGGTCTGCCACTGGAGCAGCCGCCGGTGCGAAACACCCATCCGCCAGAGCGCAAGGACGATCGCGGAAACGCTGGTCCACGCCTCCGCCGCAAGAAAGAGCATGCGCGCGAAAACGCGCGTCAGCTCGCCGCCGAGACCGTGCAGCGCTGCGCTTTTGTAGCGCACCTCCCGCCCGTCGCGGAAAAGAACGCCGAAACAGTAACGGAGCACCGGCAGAAAGAGGACGAGCAGCGCGCATAGCGCCGGAAGGCGCGTCACCGCCGTCGGGAACAGAAACCACGCACCGAGCGCCGCAAAAAGGCCGACCGGCAGCAGCGCGCGCCGGAAGGAATCGAAAAGCCGCCAGCGCTCGATGGGTGGGAGCGCTTTCCCCCGCCGGAAGAACCACGGCAGATTCTGCACGTCGCCGCGCATCCAGCGGTGCGCGCGGGCAAAATAGCTCACCGCGCCGGAGGGGAAGCCATCGGTCAGCTCCACATCGCTCACGTACCCGCCGCGAAGAAACGCCCCTTCGAGCGCGTCATGGCTCAATACGCGCCCTTCGGGGATGCGCTCCCCCAGACACGCGAGATACGCCCCCACGTGGATGAGCCCCTTCCCAGCAAAGCCTCCGCTTTGAAAGGCGTCCATATACACCTCGCCGGCGTCCGAGCCGTAGGGGTCGCCGCCGCCTGCGGGGGCAAAGAGGCGCGTGAAATCGTTCCGGTACGCGCTCTCGAGCGACACGGCGATGCGCGGATGCAGCACGCCGTGGCCGCGAAAAACGATCCCTTTCTTCGGATCGACCGCCGGGCGGTTGAGCGGTTGGAGCGCCGCGCCGATGAGCGCTCTGGCGCTCTCCGGCTCGAGGCGCGTGTCGGCGTCGAGCGTGAGGATATAGCGCGTGGAACGCAGCTTCGCCGCGTCTCCGGCGCGGACGCAAAGAGTCGTGCTCTCCCCGGCGAGCAGACGGCACAGCTCCAGCGTCGCGCCGCGCTTTCGCTCCCAGGGGGCAAATTTTCCGCTGTCATGGCTGTAGAGCCGGTCGCGGGTAAAGAGATAAAAGCCCCCGCCGCAGCGCGCGTTGAGAGTCTCGGTTTTTGCAGCAGCAGCATCGAGCAGGGCGCGGTCGGCGTGCGAGAGCGTTTCGCCGCTCTCCGGCAGATCGCACAAAAGGCCGAAGAGGAGATTTTCCCCGCAGTCGCGGGAGGCGGCGCGAAATTCTTCGAGCCGCCAGAGCGCGCTCTCCGCCGCCTTCTCCCCCGTGAGCAGTACCGACAGCACGCAGACCGTCTTTCCCTCGGCCGGGACGCCGTCTTTCAGCGAGAGCCGCGGCAGATGGCGCGGCGGCACGGCGCGGAGCAGCACGCAGTCCAAAAGCACTTTTACCAGCTCCGAGACCGGCAGCAGCGCCAGCACGCCCGTGAGAGCGCTTTTCGTCCACAGTGTGAGCACCGCGGAGAGCGCGAGCGTGAAAAGGACGTTTGCGAGAATGTACGCCGCGCCGCCTCTCCGCGGCGCGCCGGAGCCGAGGGGATTCTCGTAAAGCCAGTAGCCGATGTGACGCCGCCGGACGCCCTCGGCGCGCTCGGCAAGACGCAACGCCTCCTCCGCAACGCGCGTCTCGCTCTTATTTTTCCGCCGTGAAAGCGTTTCGACACGCGCGCGGTAATCCCGGCGGCTGCGCTCGTCCATGAGCGGGTACACCCCCGCCGGGTCGCGCCGGAGGATGTGCTCGACGGCGTCGGCCTCTTCCAGCACCGCGTCCAGGTCGAGCGAGGCGATGTGCCGCAGCGCCGTGAAATATACGGCGGCTGCCGCGCCGGAGGGCGTATCGCCGCGGTAGAGCTGCGCGAGCCGGACGAGGACCGCCGCGCGCAGCGACGCGCCAAGAAGGGCCAGCTCGCGCCCGGTGAGCGGCGTTTTCCGCTGGAAGCCTTCGAGAAACACGGCGAGGCGCTTCTCATCCACGCGCCCGCCGCCGGAGGCGAGCAGCACCCGGCAGAGCGCAGGGACGAGCGCCCCCTCGCACGTGGTGCGAAGCCGCCCTGCGGCATGGAACGCGGCGAGCGCGGAGGCTCCCTCCCGCTCGCACAGCCAGAGATTGTCGAGCAGCCAGCGCGCGCCGCCGTCCGGCGCGCTCGCATCCAGCCGCCGGCGCTTCTCGCGCAGAGAGCGCAGCGCGTGCCGGATCTGATCCTCCGCCACGCTGCGCGGCACCACGCCCGTCACAGGCATCGTGCGCGCCGTGCTCTCGGCATAATGCGCCAGCTCTTCGAGCGCTATCACGACCGTTTCCATAGTTTCCGCCTCCAAAGCATGACATTTACGGAACATTTTTCCCCGGAGCGGCGCGCGATATGCGCGCGGCGGACAATGGCGCTTGCGGAAACGGAAAAATCGTAGTATTTTAAAATTACGATAGAATACAGAAAACGAAAGGATGCACCGCCGTGAAGGAATACAGAGAGATCTGCGACCTTGTCAACCACGTATCCCAGATCCCCGTCCGGTATTTTTCGCAGGACCGGAAGATGATCTTCTCCTGCCCGCGCCTCAAGCGGGAGGAGGATTTTCTCCAGACGGATACCGAACTCGTCGCGCTGATGTTCGCGCACTGCGAAAAGGTGCGCTATCCCATTTTGTTCTCCACCGATCTCAACGAAAGTCTCGCCGTCGTGCCGGAGCTGAACGGCGGCCAGCTCGCCGGGGCGTACATCATCGGGCCGATCCTGACCTCGGAGGTGACGCAGGAGAGCATCATCCAGTACGCCGGGGAAAAGGACCTACCGCTGCAGTACACCTATGCGCTCGTAAAAAAATACCAGTCCATCCCCGTTATGAGCATGGACCGGTTCGGCGCGCTGCCGAAGCTCGTCTACTATTATATTTATCAGAAGGCGCTCGACACCTCGAACATGACGCTCGTGAGCGGCACGGAGGAGATCTCCCGCAGCATCATCGTCTCGGCGATCTCCGACGCGGCGCTGGAATCCGAGGTCGTGCAGCAGTTCTCCCGCGGGGCGTTTCTCTACAAGGACAGCATTGAGGACTATATCCGGCAGGGCGAGCCGGACGCGCTCAAGGAATTTATCGCCGTCACCGACCCGTGCCGCATTCTGGCGCTGAGCCGGAAGGACCCGCTGCGGCAGAGCAAGTACCAGTTCATTTACTATCTCAGCATGGCCGTCGGCGCGGCGATCGAGGGCGGCGTGAGCGCGGAGAAGATCTATGCGCTCGGCGAGTTCTATTCGCAGCGCATGGAGGTGATGACGCATCTCGTGGATGTGGACGCGCTGCGGCTGCAGATGCTGCTGGACATGGCCGGGCAGGTGCGCGAAAACCGCGAGCAGACAAGCTCTCTCATCGCAAAGATGTGCTGCGAATACATTGCCGACCACATTTACGGCGCGATCTCCGTTTCCGATCTCGCGGCATATACCGGCGTGAGCTGCAACTATCTCAGCACTCTGTTCCACAAGGACAAGGGCGAGACGATCACAAACTATATCCAGCGCCAGAAGATCCGCGAAGCCAAGCGCCTTTTGAAGCACACGGCGCAGCCGCTTCTCGAGATCAGCGAGCGGCTGGGCTTCCATTCGCAGAGTTATTTTTGCACAATATTCAAAAAATACAGCGGCATGACGCCGACGCAATATGCATTATCGCAAAAAGGATATGAGAAAATCGAAAAAGCAGTAGAATAGAGAAATACCAAAGCGCAGGCAGTTGCTATGATAGGGGCACAACCGGGGAAGAAAGAGCCCCGAAAAGAAAGAGGAGGTTACCATGAAAAAGTTTTTCTCCGTATTGCTGATTCTGTGCCTGTGCCTGACGCTTCTCGCCGCCTGCGGCACGACCGCCGCGCCGGAAACCCCGGCCAACGGGAATACTTCGCCGGAAGAGATCCCGACGCTGGTGGTCGCCAACTGGAAGGGCTACGG
>CAVEPP010000020.1:0-4668 GCA_963617605.1 Alloprevotella sp.
CGTCGGCAAAAATACTTCTCGGCTCGCAAACGTGCGAGCGTAGCGAGTGCGCTGCGGCGAGCCGCAGCTTTTTCAAACGAGAGCCCAGCGAAGCGGGTCTCGTTTGAATATATTAGCCGCCGAGGTATGCCTTCTGCACCTGTTCGCTCTTTGCGAGCTCCTCGCCGGTGCCGGAGAGGGAGACCTTGCCGTTTTCGAGCACGTACGCGCGGTCGGCGATGGAGAGCGCCATCTGCGCGTTCTGCTCGACGAGCAGGATCGTCGTACCCGCTTTGTGCAGCGACTGGATGATGTCGAACACCTGCTCCACGAGGATGGGCGCGAGACCCATGGATGGCTCGTCGAGCATCATCAGCTTCGGCGCGCTCATCAGCGCGCGGCCCATGGCGAGCATCTGCTGTTCGCCGCCGGAGAGCGTTCCGGCGACCTGGCGGCGGCGTTCCTTCAGACGCGGGAACAGCTCGTACACCTTTTCAAGTCCCGGCGCAACGGTGGAGTTGGCGCGGGTGAACGCGCCCATTTCGAGATTTTCCTCCACGGTCATCTGCGCGAACACGCGCCGTCCCTCCGGGACGAGTGCCAGACCGTCCTTGACGATCAGATGGGGGGCCTTATGCACGATGCTTTCGCCCTGAAAAACGATATCACCGCCGCGGCTGCGCAGGAGGCCCGCGATGGTATCGAGCGTCGTCGTCTTGCCCGCGCCGTTCGCGCCGATGAGCGTTACGATCTCGCCCTCGTTGACCTCAAAGGAGACGCCCTTGATGGCGTGGATCGCGCCGTAATACACTTGGATGTCCTTGACTTCGAGAAGCATGCGTCAGCCCTCCTTCTTCTTGCCGAGATAGGCTTCGATCACGGCGGGGTTCGCCTGGATCTCCTCCGCGGTGCCCTTGGCGATCACCTTGCCGAAGTTCAGCACGCAGATGCCCTCGCTGTAAGCGCGGATGGATGTGAGCGGGCTTTTGAGATCGTGCGACATGCCCGCGATGAGCTCCTTGCGGCTCTGCGCGCGGCACTGCTCATCCTCCAGCGAGGCTTTGAGCCGCGCGGCCATGCGGTTCACGGCGTCACAGGCGCTTTTGAATTCGTCCGCGCCGGCGTAGGCGATGGGTGAGATCGCCGCACTCGATGCGCTCCACCCCGGCGACGAGCGCGTCGAGCGGCTGCTCGATGTGCCGGAAGAGCGAGCGTGTGAGATAAAGGTTCGTGAACACGATCGTCAGCAGAAGCGCCGCGGCGACCGCGCCGATATAGATCCAGAGGAACACCTCAAAACTGGAGAATGTCGCCTCGTACTGTTCGAGCGTCATGTGCATTTCCTGTAAGCTGAGCCCCAGCCGCGGAAGGTACGTCGTCTCCAGAATGTAGAGCGCGACGCCCGCGCCGAGGATGAGCAGCACCGCCGCAATGAGCAGCGGCACAAGGAACATGCAGAGATTGGACCGCGCCAGCCGTTTCCGTATCGTCATACTTCTCTCACCTCAAAGCTCAGTATAACAGATACGGAAGCGGAGTGCTTAAAAAATGTTTAAAATTATGCGCTTACGATGTTATAGTACGCCTTCGCCGTCAGCCGGTAGACGATCGTATAGAGCAGAGCGAAAGCGCCGAAGCTCACAAGCGTTGTGGTGACGAAGAGGCCGACGTTGTATAGCGAGAACAGCTCGAGCAGCCGCCGGATCATCGGGAAGGCGAACGCAAGGTGCACGCCCGCCAGCAGCAGCGGCAGGAAAAATACGGTGAGCAGCTGGGAGTTGATGCTGCGGCGGATCTCCTTTTTTGTCATGCCGACTTTCTGCATGATCTCAAAGCGCTTCTGGTCCTCGTAGCCCTCGGAGATCTGCTTATAGTAAAGGATCAGTACCGCCGCGAGCATGAACACAAGCGTGAGCATGATGCCGATGAAGAAGAGCGCGCCGTAGCTGCCGTAGAAATCCTCGCTCGCTCCCCCGCGGGAGTTCGTCATAAGATAGCTGTAGCCAAAGTTTTCATTCTCCGGCTCCTCCGGCACAAGCTGGCCGATGGCGCTCGTGAGATCGAATTCAAAGTCGATGCTCGCCTCATCGTCCAGGCCGGTATCAAAGCCGTAGATCCACTTGAATTGCAGCATGGCCATGTCGTCATCGTCCCGCGTGCGGAAGCCCTCGACGGCGGAGGCCGGGTCGTTCACGATGAGCGTGATCTGCGCGACGAGCCCGCCGACACTCGGCGGAACGATGGAGCCGTTCTGCACGGACTTGACGCGCCAGGTGTGGGAAACATCCTCCATGGAAAGCGTCAGTGTATCGCGGTTATAGGAGCACTTGTTCGTAAGAAGAAGCACCTCGTCATCGGCAAGGGACACGCTCTCGCCCGTTTTGGCTGCGTAGTCCTTCGCAGAAATAATATAGAAATCGCGGATGTCCGCGTAGGAGACCGAAGCGCCCGCGCGCCGGTAATAGCACTGCGCCGTATCGCCGTTCAAAAGGCCGGAAACATTGATGAAGCGATAATCCTGCACGTTCTCCACCGGAACGCCTTGCTCCGCGGCGAAGTCCGCGATACCTTTACGGAAGATGTCGAGATTGGCGTCCTCAAGCTGCGCGGCATTCTGCGCGCCAAGCGTGACGTTCGTCTCGCGCGGGTAGCGCGTCATGACGGCGTCCTCCGCGCCAAAATAGAGGCACGAGGAAGAGGAGATCATCACGAGGATCATCGTTGCGATGATGCACACGCTCGCAAGGCCCGCGCCGTTGCGCTTCATGCGGTACGCCATGGAGGAGACGGACACAAAGTGCTCCGGCCGGTAGTAGTACTTCTTATTCTTTTGCAGCACCCGGCAGAGCAGCACGCTGCCCGCAACGAGCAGAAGATACGTTGCAATAATGACGAGTAGCACGGCCACAAAGAACCAGATCATCGCGTCGAGCGGGTTGGTGATGCTGACGGCGAGATAGTACGCCGCGGCGAGGATCACAACACCCGCAAGACCGAGCAGCCAGTTTGCCTTCGGCGGCTTTTCGCCGACGGACTCGCTGCGCAGCAGCGCCACGGCGCTGCTGCGTCCGACGCGGACGACCGTGGAGAGCCAGATGACCGCAAAGATGACGGCATAAAGTCCCAGCGTGCGCGTCACGGAATCCACGTCAATGCGGATGCGGTAATTGATGCCGCCGCCCATCATGTTGAGAAGGCCGAGCTCCGCGAGCTTCGAGAGGATGACGCCGAGCGCGAGACCGAGCACAAGCGAGAGCACCGCGGTAATGAGGCTCTCCCAGGTGACAATACGCGCAAGATTGCGCTTGCCCATGCCGAGGACATTATAGAGGCCGAACTCATGCGTCCGGCGGCGGACAAGGAACGAGTTGGTATAGTAGAGGAAGATCGCGGAGAACGCGAAAATGACCGCGCTGCCGAGATTGAGGATCATCCCCGCGCTGCTCTTGCCGCGCGGCAGCAGCGCGCACGTCCCCGGTGAGCCGAGGAACGAGAGAATGTAAAACATCATCACCATGCACACGCAGGTGAGAAGATACGGGAGAAAGAGCCGCTTGTTCTTGCGCAGGCCGTCCCACGCAAGACGCGGGTAGAGAGCGGTTTTCATCGCGCCTCACCGCCTCCCGCGAGCATCGTGAGCGTTTCGGAGATGCGCTGATAGAAGAGTTCGTTCGTAGCGTCGCCGCGGTAGAGCTGGTGGAAGACCTCGCCGTCGCGGATGAAGAGGACGCGCCCGGCGCAGCTCGCAGCCTTTACGGAGTGCGTGACCATGAGGATCGTCTGGCCGCCGCGGTTCACCTCGCCGAAGAGACGCAGCAGCTCGTCCGTGGATTTGCTGTCGAGCGCGCCGGTCGGCTCGTCGGCCAGCAGGATGCGCGGCTTTGTGATGAGCGCGCGGGCAACGGCGGCGCGCTGCTTCTGGCCGCCGGAGACTTCGTAGGGGTACTTTTTCAAAAGCTCACGGATGCCGAGCGTCTCGGCGATGTCGATGAGGCGGGTGCGCATCTCATCGTAGCTCTTGCCCGCGAGGACGAGCGGGAGATAGATGTTGTCCTCGAGCGTGAACGTATCGAGCAGGTTGAATTCCTGAAACACAAACCCGAGATGGTCGCGGCGGAATGCCGCGGCGTCGCTCTCGCGGATCCTGGTAAAGTCGCACCCGTCGAGCAGCACCGTACCGGCGGTGGGCTTGTCGAGCGCGGCGAGAATGTTTAGAAGTGTCGTTTTGCCGCTGCCGCTCTCGCCCATGATGGCGACATACTCGCCCTCGTTCACGGAGAAATTGACGTTGCGGAGCGCTTCGACCGCGCTGCCGCCGAAGCGGGTCTTATATACCTTTTTCAGCCCGGAAACTTCCAGTAAGCTCATAACAGAAACTGTCTCCTTTCGTTTTCTGGCGTCAGTATAAGCGAAAAAACCGACCCGTTCCATCGGATCGGCTTACACTCGCGCGGCAAATCCAACATTTCTGTCACATTTGTTATTCCACGGTGATCTTCTTTTCTTCCAGGGCAATGCGGATCGTCGTCCCCTCGCCGGGATGTGACTCCGCCGTGATCGTGTGGCCGAGATTCTGGCAGATGCGGCGGCAGAGATAGAGCCCGATGCCGCTCGCGCGCTTGTCTGCGCGCCCCTGCAATCCGGTGTAGCTGCGCTCAAAGATGCGCGGCAGATCCTCCGGAGCGATGC
>CAVEPP010000020.1:4678-8452 GCA_963617605.1 Alloprevotella sp.
ATACAGCCCGATGCCGCTCGCCCGCTTATCCAGGCGGCCGTTGCCACCGGTAAAGCCCGGCTCGAAGATACGCGGCAGGTCCTCCGGCGCAATGCCGATGCCGGTATCGCGGATGCAAAGCGTTTTCGGCTCTTCCACGTATACGGAAACGCCGCCCTGCGGCGTATACTTCAAGGCATTCGAGAGTACCTGCTCAATGACGAACGAGAGCCACTTCTCGTCCGTGAGAATACTCACATCTGTTGGTATATAGTCGAGCGTCAGACGGCGCGCGATAAACTCCCCGGCAAACCGCCGGAGCGCCGGGCGGACGATATCGTCGAGCTTCGCTTCGCGGAATACATAGTCCGTCCCCTCGCCCTCCAGCCGGAGATACGTAAGCACCATTTCCACGTACTGCTCGATGCGCCCGAGATCGGCGAGCAGACGGCGGGAGAAGTCGCTGTCCTCGCTCTGAAGCCGGAGGCGCATGGCGGCGATGGGCGTTTTGATCTGGTGCGCCCAGAGCGTATAGTATTCCAGCATGTCGGCGCGGTCGGCGGCGGCCTTTGCCGCGGCGTCCGCGCTCTGGCGGCAGAGGCTCTGCACGATCGCCTGATAATCCGTCTCCGAAATGCTTTCGGAGACCGGCAGTGCGCCGATGAGCTCCGCCGCCGTGGTCTCAAGCTGGGAAAGCTCCTTATGGAGCTTATATACGCGCCGGAAATCGAGCGCGAGCGCCGCGAGACCGAGCAGCAGCGCGAGCGCGCACGGATACGCCACGGCGCGCAGCGGCAGATGGAAGAGTGCGAACGAAACGCCGAGCAGCGCCGCCGCCAGCGCAAAGAACAGCAGCACACCGCGGCGGCTTTTCAGATAATCTCCGAACAGCTTCATTTCTCCCCCACGGCGTAGCCCACGCCGAACTTCGTCGTGATGAAATCGTGCAGCCCCGCGTTTTCGAGCTTTTTGCGCAGACGGCCGACGTTCACGGTGAGCGTGTTCTCGTCCACGAACGAGTCCGTCTGCCAGAGCGCTTCCATGAGCTTTTCGCGGCTGACGATCTTCCCCTTGTTCTGCATCAGCGTGAGCAGGATGCGGTATTCGTTTTTCGTGAGAGCGATGTGCTCTTCCCCATAGGTGAGCGTATTGTCGCCGGTATTGAGGATCGCTCCGGCGTGCTCAAGCACGGGCGCCGCCGCGCCGAACTCATACGTCCGGCGGAGAAGGGCCTGCACCTTGGCAATGAGCACGTTCGTATCAAAGGGCTTGGCGACGAAATCGTCGCCGCCCATGTTCATCGCCATGATGATGTTCATATTATCGCTCGCCGAGGAGATGAATATGACCGGCACGGAGCTTACCTTGCGTATCTCCGCGCACCAGTGATACCCGCTCATGTACGGGAGCGACACGTCCATCAGCACAAGGTGCGGCTGCACGCGCGCGAACTCCGCCATGACCGCGCGGAAATCGGCAGCGCAGGTGCAGTCGATCGCCCAGAGCTTCATCTGCGCGCAGATGGCGTCGGCAAGGCTGCGGTCGTCTTCGACGAGAAGAATACGGTGTTCCATGTCTCGCTCCTTTGTGCCGGACCTTCAGAATTTTTCTCTCTCCGTGACGCACTCGCTCTTGATGCGGCCGACAAGGTATTGCAGCGCGTCGATCACGTGCGGGCGTATGTCGCCGCCGACGAGAACATACATGATGTCGTCGCCCACCGAGAGCTCGCCCTCGTTGAGCCACACTCGGACGTAGTGTACGCCTTCGAGGGCGTAAGTATCGGCGATCGCAGCTTCGACCTTTGCGCGGTCATACGAGAATGCCATCCCCGTGACGGGCGCGGTGACCGGCGCGCCCTCGCGCGCGAGGGCTCTCGCCGTGGCACGCACGACGCCGTTGTGCGTTAAGTACATGCCGATCTTTTCGGCAGAGGGGTCTTTCTTCGCCTCGCGCAGCCACTCGTCCATCGAGGGACATTCCTTCCCGCAGCGGAAGGATTCCATGCTTCTGCATACAGAATCCATATCAGTCTTCCTTCCTCGCAAAATCTCCGTGGACGCCGCCGCTCTTGCGCAGCAGGCGGATATCGGAGATAACCATATCCTTCTGCACAGCCTTGCACATATCGTACACAGTCAGCGCCGCCGTAGACGCCGCCGTGAGCGCTTCCATCTCCACGCCGGTACGCCCGCCGCAGGAGACCGTGGCCTCGATCTCCACGCTGCACCGGCTCTCGTCGAGCCGCAGGGAAAGGTCAATGCCGTCGAGCAGGATGGGGTGGCACATCGGAATGATATCCGGGGTGCGCTTCGCACCCATGACGCCCGCGATCTGCGCCACGGTGAGCACGTCGCCCTTTTTCATACCGCCGGAGCGGATAAGCTCAAACGTCGTCCGGCTCACGAGCACGCGCGCCGCGGCCGTCGCGGTGCGGCGGCTCTCCGGCTTTTCACCGACGTTGACCATCTTCGCGCGTCCCTCGTCGTTAAAGTGTGTAAAATCTCTGTTTTGATCCATCATCGTCTTCTCCCACCGAATCTTTTATCCGCCGATCTCGTTCATGCTGCGCCCAGCGTGGCTGCGCTCCGCGGCGGAGAGCGGGTCGTGGCACGCGGGCTTGGCGAGGATCACCTCGCGCATGACGCGGCGCATGCCGTCTTCGTCCATGCCCTTGATGGAATATTCCGCGTCCGAGTGGAGGCACGGTTTGAGCTTTCCGTCCGACGTGAGCCGGATGCGGTTGCACGCGGCGCAGAAATGGCGGCTCACCGCGCGGATGAGGCCGACGTTTCCCTGCGCGCCGGGCAGCTGGTAGAGCTTTGCTACGCCGCCGTCCTGCTCGGTCTCGGTCAGGTCCGGCAGCGCTTTGAGCACCGCGTCACCGGAGACATATGCCTTTGCGCCGAACGCCTCGTTCTCCGTCATCGGCATGAGCTCAATGAAGCGCACATCCGCGGGATAGCGCCGCGTCAATTCGGCAAGGGCGGGGATCTCATCGTCGTTGAAGCCGCCGATGAGCACCGCGTTGATCTTGAGATGCGCAAAACCGGCGTCGAGCGCCGCGTCGATGCCGCGCAGCGCCGCGGCAAGCGTTCCGACGCGCGTGATGTAAGCATACTTTTCGGCGTTGAGCGTGTCAAGGCTGATGTTCAGCCGCTGTACGCCCGCCGCGCGCAGCGGCTTGGCAAGCTCCGGGAGAAGCGTGCCGTTCGTTGTAAGACACACCTCGCGGATGCCGGGCACGGCGGCGCTCTTCTCACAAAGCGATAGGATGTTCCGCTTCACCAGCGGCTCGCCTCCGGTCAGACGGAGCTTGTCGATGCCGAGCGACGCCGCCGCGCGCACCGCGGCGATCATTTCCTCCTCCGTGAGCATCTCATCGTGACGCTTTTTGCATATGCCCTCCGCCGGCATGCAGTACCGGCAGCGCAGATTGCACCGGTCCGTCACCGACAGACGGAGATAATGGATATTTCTTCCGTAAGAATCGATCATATCCGTTCCGGGATCCTTTCCGCTTTTTTCCGGCGCGTTTTCGCCGGATCACTTTATTATTCAAATCCTATCTGTTTATTATACAAACCCCGTCCGTCCCGGTCAAGCGCGCACGCGCCCGTTTTTCGCCGCGAGCCGGACGAAGAAAAGACCGCAGCGGTACTGTTCGCTGCGGTCTTTGGCATCATCCCACAAGAAAGCGCGAGAGAAATTCGCGCGTTTTCGGGTTCTGCGGGTTTTCAAAAATATCCTTCGAGCGGCCCTCTTCACAGATGACGCCGTCGGCCATAAAGACCA
>CAVEPP010000020.1:8462-12311 GCA_963617605.1 Alloprevotella sp.
GCACTTCGCCGACCATCTGCGGATCGAGCGCGCTTGTCGGCTCGTCGAAAAGCAGCACCTCCGGCTCCATCGCAAGCGCGCGGGCGATCGCCACGCGCTGCTTCTGTCCGCCGGAGAGCTGTGCCGGGCGCGCGTGGATGTACGGCGTCATGCCGACGCGCCCAAGATATTCCATCGCGGTCTTCTCTGCCTCGGCGCGGCTGCGCCGAAGCACGGACATCTGGCCGGTGACGCAGTTTTGCAGCGCTGTCATGTTGTTGAAGAGATTGAAGCTCTGAAAAACCATGCCGACCTTTGCGCGGTACTGCGACAGATTCATTTCCCGCGCGGTGATGTCCTGTCCATGGTAAAGCACCTGGCCGGACGTCGGCGTTTCGAGAAGGTTGATGCACCGGAGCATCGTGCTCTTGCCCGAGCCGGACGCGCCGATAATGCTGAGCACTTCGCCCTTTTCCACGCTGAGATGGATATCGCGCAGAACGGTATGATCGCCGAACTGCTTTTGCAGATGCACAAGCTCCAGGATCTTTTCGCCCATGGCTCAGCCCTCCCTCATAGTTTTGATATGGATCTCGGCGGCGCTGTCGCTCTGCGAGCCGAAGATCACATAGCTGTCGTTCCCATCGAGCCTGCGCTCCACAAACCGCAGCAGCCGCGTGACCGTGAATGTCAGAATGAAGTACAGCACACACACGACAAGGTATGTCTGGAACGTTTCAAAGCTCTGGCGCTTGATGATCCCGGCAAAGTAGTAAAGCTCCGTCACGCCAATGACATTCAGCACCGACGTATCCTTGATGTTGATAACGAACTCGTTGCTCACCGAGGGCAGGATGTTGCGCATGACCTGCGGGATGATGACCTTGCACATCGTCTGCGAGTGGGTCATGCCGATGCTCATCGCGCCTTCGAATTGCCCTTTGTCGATGGATATAATGCCGCCGCGGACGATCTCGGCCATGTAAGCGCCGGTGTTGACCGAAACGATCAATATGCCCGAGGGGATGAGCGGCAGCGTGTTGCCGCCGGAGGCGAAAGCGTAGCCCCAGTAAATGACCATCGCCTGCACCATCATGGGCGTGCCGCGGAAGATCTCGACGTAGACGGCGATGACGGCGTTGAGTATCTTATGGAGCGCACGCACAAAGCCGTTGCGGGAATAGGGTGCCGTGCGGACGATGCCGGTCAGAAGACCGATGGCGAGACCGGCCACGGTGCCGGTAAGCGCAATGAGCATCGTGTTGCCCACACCGCTGAGCAGCTGGGGATAGTATTTGGCGACTATGTTGATTACGTCCTGAAAAAAGCTCATGGCTGTTTACCGGCCCTTTCGGTCAAATTACTTGCGGATGATGACGACGAGGTTGGATTCGTAATAGGTATCGGTGAAGTCGATCTGCTCGGCGCGTTCGGCCGTGGGGCTCATGCCGGCGGCAATAGCGTCGATCGCGCCGGATTCCAGCGCGGGCAGCAGCGAATCCCATTCGATAGAGTAAATTTCCAGCTTCATGCCGAGGCGCGCGGCGACGTACTTTGCGATCTGCACGTCGTAGCCGTTGGCGTAAAGGCCGCTCTTGCCCTCGCCGGAGATGGGCACCGAGCCGAAGGAAGCGCCGGAGATGTCGGTCCAGTTATACGGCTCATACGCACACTCCATGCCGACGCGGAGCGTGCCCACCGGGTTTTCCGGCTCTTCGGCACTCACGACGAACTCGGTCACTTCCCCGCCGGAGCTGAGCGTTACGATCTGCTCCATGAGAGCGCTGCGCTGCTCGGGCGTGATCTCCGCGAGAATGGCGTTGATCTGCTCGCGCAGTTCCGAGCCCTTCTTCAGACCAATGGCGATGCCGACGTCGGCTGCCGTGGCGGTAAAGCCGGTCTCATTGTTCTTAAACGGAAGGAACGTAAGGCTCTCGTCGCTCTGGCAGACGGAGAAGGCCGTCGGCTCCTCGGCGATGTAGCCGTCGATCGCGCCGCTCTTGAGCGCGGTCAGAAGATCGGCGAACTCCGGATACGTCGAGCTCTGCACGTTTTCGATCTGGCTGAGCGCGTCGGCGTGGAACGTTCCGGTCTGCGCGGCGATCTTCATGCCCTTGAGATCGGCGATCGTCGCGGCTTCCGTGATGCTCGTTCCGGTGCTGTCGGTCATTTCCGCGCCGCCGCACCCGGCGAGCAGGCAAAGGCAGAGGGCGGCTGCGGCCAGCAGTACAAGGATGTTTCTTCTTCTCATTTTTTCTGTCTCCTTTTCGGAAAATTAAATAAGCCTGCGACCCGATGTGGTATCGCAGGCTTTCGGAAAAATGAGATTCAAAAAAGAAAATCAAAAACCGGTTTCCTTTGATAGCTCTCCACAAAAACTGTGACAGTCCGGCGCTTATTGGGCGTCGTCCCAGCAGCGGCACGGCGGCAGCCATGCGGTGCTTCGGCGGAATTGCCTTTCCCCTGCCGCCGCCTGCCGGCGTGTGCTGCAAGGTACTCTTCGTTTCCGCGACCTCTATCAGGTGCTTTCTTATTTTATGCA
This sequence comes from Alloprevotella sp., assembly GCA_963617605.1. GTDB lineage: Bacteria > Bacillota > Clostridia > Oscillospirales > Oscillospiraceae > Apopatocola. The sequence continues at coordinate 10,984 of CAVEPP010000020.1, forward strand.
TGGATTATACGGCGGCGCTCTGCTTCTGTCAATACCGCTGTTCTATTTTTCCCATTTTATCTCTTTACATCAATAAAATCTTCGGCATGATTATGCATTTATAACAGATGCAATTCCCACCATTGCCTCGGCGCTCGCCACCGTGCACCATTCTTTTTATCAATTATCTATCCACGAAATGTCTGGATTCCGGGTACGGCTGTTTCACATCCGTCCGACCAAGCAGATAATCCGTGCTCGTGCCGTAAAAATCCGCCAGGCGATTCAGCACATCCGTTGGTATATCACGTTTTCCCAGTTCATAATGCGAATAGCTCACCTGCGTACAGCGCAAATACTCCGCCACGTCTTTCTGCCGCAGATCCCGGTCTTCCCGCAGATCGCGTATCCTCCTGTACATACTGTTCATCCTTCCCGGTGCGGTATATACAAAAGTATAGGCAAAACATTTTGTTATATTGACTTATAAAACAATTTGTTATATCATTGTTTTGGTCTTTCTCATGTTATCGTCCATTTTTATAAAGGGGAGTGGTTTTATGCTAAGCAAAACCGATAGAAAAATCTGCGGCACATGTCAGTTTTGGACCGGCAAAAGGGATCCGGTGTTTGACCGCAAAGGTGTACCAAAAATCGATATCTCTGATCCGCGCGGCAACTGTGAAAACTGCAGCAGCCGGTTTTTTGACACATCACGCGCCCGCGACGCTCAATGCGTGAAGTATTCCAAATGGACTGAACTGTTCTGATCACAGGAGGTACAGGAGATCATGAATAATTCGTCCAACACGGTCGCTGATGTCTTAAAGGGTTACGGGATTTTAAATGCTGTCGTGGGTGTCATAGCCGGTGCCGTTCTGCTTTCCAAAGAATCTACACTTGCCGGCATTGTTTTTATCGCCGTTGTTCTTGTTGCAAGTTTTGGAATCTACGCCTTTGGCGAGGTCGTTGAATTGCTTCACCAAATCAAAATGAATACTGCTGTTAATTCACTTTCTGAAAAAGGTGGAATAACGGCAGATAAATCGTCATTATTTGAAGATCTTCCGAATCTTTAAAGGAGGTCCCCATGTCGTCAAGATATAACGAAATAAAAAAATGCTACTGCAATTTGTACTGTGCAGGAAGTGCTCTGATACTCTCCGCATATGCTCTTCTTCAGGATACGGAAACGCACGCCGTGATTCTTCAGGTCAAAATGAAGAGTGTAGCAAAAAAGGAAATATCCGCTGTAATTCTTGAAATTGAAGCCCGTGATATTATCGGAAAACCGTTGAAGGGCATACCGGAATATCAGTTTTTGGATTTATCCGTATCACGTGATGCGG
>CAVEPP010000021.1:0-11957 GCA_963617605.1 Alloprevotella sp.
GGCTTGACCGTGCGATCTACGGCTACGTGCCCGATATCTTTGAGTTTGAGTTCGTGAACTTTGCCATTTTCAATCTGGCGGACGTGCTCGTGCTCGTCGGCGGCATTCTCTTCGTCGCGGCGATCCTGACCGGCGGTCTCCGCCGCGCGGACGAGTTTGACGATTATGAAGAGGAAGAAGCGCCTGTGCGCTCTTCCCGCCGCCGCGAATACGACGACGAGCCGGTTTCCCGCCGTGCACCGCGCACCGCGGACGAGGCCCCCGTGCGCCGCACCGCGCCGCGTCCCGCCGCGCCTACGGCCGCGGCTCCCTCGGCCCGAGGCACTGCCGCGCCCTCCCCGACGCGCCAGCGCGCCGCCGGGAACGGCGTTCCGACTGCACAGCCGCGCGCAAAGCGCGTCATTGACGAGAACAGCGTTCCCGTGCCGGTTCGTCCGACCGCGCGTCCCGCCGTTCCAGTGCAGCGCGCAACGGAGACACAGCACACCGGCGAAACGCCGCGCGCTGCCGAGCCTGTCCGCCGCACCGCGCCCCGCACTGCCGCAGCTCCGGCTGCACCGGTAACGCGCGCCGATCTTGCCGCGCAGAACGAGGTCACGGTACGCACCGTGGCGCGTCCGTCGGCGAGCGCGAGACCCGCCGCGCCCAAGGCCACCCCCGCTCCAGCTCCCGTAAAGGAGACGCCGAAAGCCGCCCCTGCTCCCGTGAAGGAAGCGCCGAAGGCTGCTCCGGCGGAGGAGTTCGATCTCGACTCCATTCTCGCGGAGTTCAAATGAAAATCACAACCGTACAGGCGCAGGAGAGCGGCGAGAGGATCGACGCTCTCCTTGCGCGTTCGGGCTACACCCGCTCCGCCGCCGCACGGCTCATCGCTGCCGGGCAGGTGACAAAAGAGGGAAAGTCTGTCAAAAAGAGCGATCTCACCCGCGCGGGAGATGTGTTTCTCGTCGCCGAGGACGACACGCCCGCCCCGGCGAGCGCTGTGGCACAGGATATCCCGCTCGACATCGTCTACGAGGACGCGGATCTCATCGTGGTAAATAAGCCGCGCGGTCTCGTTGTGCATCCCGCGCCCGGCCACCCGGACGGGACGCTCGTCAACGCCCTGCTGCACCACTGCGGCGATTCGCTCTCCGGCATCGGCGGGGAGATGCGCCCCGGCATCGTCCACCGCATCGACCGCGACACGAGCGGTCTTCTGATCGTGGCGAAAAACGATTTTGCCCACCAGTCGCTCTCGGCGCAGCTGGCCGACCGGTGTCTTTCGCGCGTCTATGAAGCCGTCGTCCACGGCGGCTTCCGCGCCGATTCCGGCACCGTGAACGCGCCCATCGGCCGCCACCCGGTCGATCGGAAGCGCATGGCCGTCACGGAGAAAAACTCCCGCCACGCCGTGACGCACTGGGAAGTTCTCACGCGCTACGCCGGATTCACGCACATCCGCTGCAAGCTGGAGACCGGGCGCACGCACCAGATCCGCGTCCACATGGCACACATCGGCCACCCGCTGCTTGGCGACATGGTCTACGGCGCAGGGAAGCCGGAAAAGGGTCTGGAGGGGCAGTGCCTCCACGCGCGGACGCTCAAATTCATCCATCCGCGCACCGGAGAGCACATGGAGCTCACGTCGCCGCTGCCGGAGTATTTTACGGCCGTGCTCGCGCGGCTCGGCCCGCCGCTGGATAACCAATAAAAAACCGCCCCGCACGAGCCGTGCGCCGGGCGATAAAGAGAGGGAAAGGCTATGCAATACGATGTCCTTGTCGTGGGCGCCGGCGTTGTCGGCTGCGCCACGGCGATGGAGCTGGGCAAATATTCGCTGCGCGCCGCCGTGATCGAGGCGGGAGAGGATGTATGCACCGGCACGTCCAAAGCAAACTCCGCCATTGTCCACGCGGGCTTTGACGCCCGCCCCGGCTCGCTCATGGCGCGGTTCAACGTGGAAGGAAGCCACGCGATGCCGAAGCTCTGTGAGCGGCTGCAGATTCCGTTCCGCCGCTGCGGGGCGCTCGTGCTGTGCTTTGACGAGGCCGACCGCCCGGGGCTTGAGGAGCTTTTGCTCCGCGGCGTGAAAAACGGCGTGCACGGTCTTCGCATCGTGGAGCGCGAAGAGCTGCACGAGCTCGAGCCGAATGTCTCCCCCGAGGCCGTCGCGGCGCTCTATGCGCCCACGAGCGGCATCGTGTGCCCCTTTGAGCTCACCTGCGCCATGGCGGAAAACGCCGCGCGCAACGGCGTGGAGTTTTTCTTCGACACCCGCGCGGAGAGCATTTCCCGCGAGGGCGAGCTCTGGAAACTTGAGACCGCGAAAGGGAGCTTTGAGGCCCCGGTCGTCATCAACGCCGCGGGACTTCACAGCGCCGAGCTTAACAACATGGTCTCCGATAAAAAGATCACGATCACGCCGCGCAAGGGCGAATATATGCTGCTCGACAAAAAGGTCGGCAATATGCTCTCGCGCACCGTGTTCCAGCTGCCCACCAAAATGGGCAAGGGCGTTCTCGTAACGCCCACCGTCCACGGCAACCTTCTCATGGGCCCGACCGCCGTGGATGTCGAAGATCCCGAAGCTACGAACACGACCGCCGCGGGGCTGGACAGCGTCATGCAGAAAGCAAGAAAGAGCGTCCCCTCGCTCCCCGGCAACCGCACGATCACGAGCTTTGCCGGGCTTCGCGCGCATGTGGAGAGGGACGAGCACGACTTCATCATCGGCGAGGCCGAGGGTGCACCGGGCTTTCTGAACGCCGTCGGCATCGAGTCGCCCGGTCTCTCCGCCGCACCTGCCATCGGCGCGTTTCTCGCCGAAAGCGCGGCGTATCTCGTGAGCGCCCCGTTCAACAAGAAATACGATTCTACCCGTCCGGAGGTCTATCGCCCGAACGAGATGAGCGTGGAGGAGCGCGCCGCGTTCGTCGCGGAGCACCCGCTCTACGGCAATATCATCTGCCGCTGCGAGCAGGTGACCGAGGGCGAGATCGTGGACGCCATCCACCGCGTCCCCGGCGCGCGCAGTCTCGACGGCGTGAAGCGCCGCACCCGCGCCGGCATGGGCCGGTGCCAGGCGGGTTTCTGCTCGCCGCGCGTGCTGGAGATCCTCTCGCACGAGCTGGGCGTGCCGCAGGAGCAGCTCACGAAGAGCGGCGGCACATCGTTCCCGATCGTCGGTAAAACGAGAAAGGACGGCGAAAACGCATGAACACCTACGACATCGTTATCATCGGCGCCGGCCCCGCCGGTCTCGCCGCCGCCATCGCCGCGAAGGAAGCGGGCGTGGACGATGTGCTCGTCATCGAGCGCGACAGCGTTCCCGGCGGTATTCTGAACCAGTGCATCCACAACGGCTTCGGTCTGCACACGTTCCACGAGGAGCTGACCGGCCCGGAGTACGCCGCGCGCTTCCTGCGCCGCGCCGAGGAGCTGGGCGTCGCCATCCGCCTTTCGACGATGGTACTCTCGCTCACGAACGAGCGCGTGCTCACCGTTACGAGCCGCGAGCGCGGCGTGGAGCAGATCCGCGGCCGCGCCGTCATCCTTGCGATGGGCTGCCGCGAACGCCCCCGCGGGGCGCTGAACATCCCCGGCTACCGTCCGGCGGGCATCTACTCCGCCGGTACGGCGCAGCGGCTCGTAAATCTCGAGGGCTTCCTGCCCGGACGCGAGGTCGTCATCCTCGGCAGCGGCGATATCGGCCTTATCATGGCGCGCCGCATGACGCTCGAGGGTGCGCACGTCAAGTGCGTGGCCGAGCTTCTGCCGTATTCCGGCGGACTCAAGCGCAACATCGTGCAGTGCCTGCACGACTACGATATCCCACTCCTTCTGAGCCACACGGTCGTGGACATCCACGGCAAGGAACGGCTCGAGGGCGTCACGCTCGCCGAGGTCGGCGCAGACCGCAGGCCGGTGCCGGGCTCCGAGAAGTATATCCCGTGCGACACGCTCCTGCTCTCCGTCGGCCTCCTGCCGGAGAACGAGCTTTCCGAGGGCGCGGAAGTCGCGCTCGACCGCGTGACCGGCGGCCCGGCGGTGAACGAATCGCTCGAAACGAACGTGCCGGGCATTTTCGCCTGCGGTAACGTGCTGCATGTCCACGATCTTGTGGACTATGTGTCCGAAGAGGCCGCGCGCGCCGGAAAAGCCGCGGCAAAGTTCGTCCGCGGCGGCACGCCGAAGAGCACGCGCACAGTGAAGCTCACCGGACGCGACGGCGTGCGCTACACCGTGCCGCAGACCGTCCGGCCCGCCGCGATGGGCGAGAGCGTCGTTGTGCGCTTCCGCGTGGCAAACCCGTATTACGGCAAGTACCTCTCCTGCTATGTGGACGGCGAGCGCATCGCCCACCGCAAGAAGCAGATCATGGCGCCCGGCGAGATGGAGTCGTTCACGCTCACGCGCGAAGCTCTCGGCGAGAGCGCGAAGGAAGTCGTATTCTGTGTGGAGGAGGAGTAAATCATGGACCTGACATGCATCCGCTGCCCGATGGGCTGCGCCATCCACGTGGAAATGGAAAACGGACAGATCGTCTCCGTCACGGGCAACACCTGCCCGCGCGGTGCGGAGTACGCAAAGAGCGAGGCGACCGCGCCGGTGCGCACCGTGACGAGCACCGTACGCGCTCTCGGCGGCGTGCGCCCGGTCGTCGCGGCAAAGACCGTGCCGGACGTGCCGAAGGGGAAGATTTTTGAAGTGATGGACGCCGTGCGCGCAATGGAAGTCAAAGCGCCGGTGCACATCGGTGACGTCCTCTGCGAGAACATCGCGGGGACGGGCTCAAACCTCGTCGCCGCCGCCGATCTCGACGCGGAATAAGAGATACTATATAACAGGATAAAAAATCGGAGACGCTGCGTTTGCAGTGTCTCCGATTTTTTCATTCTTCGGTTTTGCTCTCGGGCGCGGAGAGGTAGGGGTCCGGTTTTAAGAGGCGTTTCCAATAACCGTCAAGCAGGTACAGCGGCCCGAGGCTCGCGTGGCAGAGCAGGCGGTCCTTAGAGGAAAGCGTCGTGACCGGCGCTTCGGAATACTTATAAAACAGGCTGTCGTGCCCGACGCACAGGCCGAGCGCAATGTTGAGCTCCGTCTTTTCCTCATTGAGCACGAGCGCCTGCAAGACGGGGTTGCAGATATTCACGCCGACTTCGAGACACCGCTCCGGGATACCGAGCTCGGTCTTGTTCACCATGCCGCACTTGCACGCGACGCCCGTGACCTCGTATCCCTGCGCGCGCAGAACGCGCGCGAGCGCGTTCGCCTCGTGGATCAGCCCCGCGCAGGTGGCGATGCCGATCTTCTTCACGCCGAGGAGCTGCGCAAAGTGCATCGTCTCCTCGATGCGGCTTTTCGTGCCGTATCCGTCGCGCTCGTTGACCGCCGCGGCGACGGAAAAGGCGTTTTCCTCGCCCTTTAAAATTTCCAGCGAGCGCTCCAGCAGCGCCTCGTCCAGATGCTCCGTCCGGCAGAACGGCGGGAACTGCCCGCCCTTGCCGCGGCAGGCGGCGCTGCCGCAGTCGATGCAGGAGCGATTTTTCTCGTCCATACCGGTCTCCTTACTTCGCCTCGGCCCGGCGCTTTTCGAGCTCGGCGCACACCTCGGCGTATTTGTCTTCGTCGAGAATGTAGTGCTTTTTATAGAGCACGTAGCTCGCGTACATGAGCACGAACGGCAGCACCGTCATGCACAGCAGCAGCCCGCGGGACTGGCCCGGCTGGATGGAGGAGACGATCGCATCGATCTGCGCGAGCTTGTCGGCTTCGGCGATCTCGCCGAGCGAAGCTGCGCGCTCGAGCGCGGAGATCTGGTTGGTGTAGCCCGTGACGCCGAAGATGAGATACGTCGCGGAAGTGACCGCCACGACGATGGCGGAGGCGAGCTTCGTGAAGAACGGGCGCAGGGAGGTGATGATCGCCTCATCGCGTTCGCCGCGGAGGTATTCGTTATATTCCACGGTGTTGATGAGCGAGATCATCATGATGAGATAGAACCCGTACTGACCGAGGTTCGCGACCATGTAGCCCGCGGTGAGCAGCCAGAACTTCACCATGCCGCCGCTCATCGCGAGGCCGGAGACGATCATGACAACGTAGCCGACGACCGAGAGCAGCATGAGCTTATCCATCATCTGCTTGCGGCGGAAGCGCTTGGCGAGCATGGGATAGAAGATCATGAGAAGCGCCGTTGCGGCGAGGCCGACGGTGTTGAAGAGCGAGTACAGCCCGCCCTCGTATCCGAAGGCAAAGTACACATACGTAGAGCCGAGGCCGCCCATGACGACGTCGTTTCCGATCTGCTGCAGCAGGAAAACGAGCGAGATCCAGAGGATCTGCGGGTTGCCGGTGATGGTGTTCCAGATCTTTTTGAAGCTGACGGGCGGGACTTCCTTCGTATTATAGTCCCGGCGCTCGCGCACGCCGAAGATCGTGGCGCACAGGAAGAGCGGCGCGAGAATGCAGATGACGAGCGCGACGCGGCCGTAGGCCGTCGCGGTGCTGCCGCCGAGCGTGCCGCTGCCGGTGGTGAGCATGGGGATGAGGATGGAGGCGATAACGCCGCCGATACCGGCAAACAGGTTCGTCCGGGATGTGAGCGAATCGCGCACGTGCGGATCGGAGCTCAGCGCCGACACCATGCCCCAATAGGAGATATCGTGCATCGTGTAGGTGATCGAATAGAGGAAATAGATCACACCGAAAAACGCGATGAAGCTCCAGCCCTGCAAGCTCGTGTTGAACGCGAGATACACGACGACGGACGTGGAGAGGATGCCGATCACGAGCCACGGCTTGAACTTGCCGTAGCGCGAGCGGGTGCGCTCGATGATGTTGCCCATGACGGGGTCGTTGAGCGCGTCGAACACGCGCGCACCGACCATGATCGCCGTCACCGCGCCGAGCTGCGCGGCGGTGAGATGGCGTGTAAACAGGATATACGTGAATATGAAGTTGGTGAACAGGTTATAGATCATATCCCGTCCGACCGTGCCGAGGGGGAACATCCAGAGATTGCGCTTATCCGATGTCACGTTTTTCATGGCTTTTCCTCTTTCTTCCGCCGGGTAGGGATCCCCGGCGCTTTTTATGCTTTGCTCTCTGCCAGCCGCGCCAGCAGGTCATAGTCCATATCTTCGTATCCGCGCTCGCGCAGCAGCGCCGTTACCTCCGCAAGCGTCGGCAGGCTGGGGCCCGCGCCGGGGCGCGAAACGGTGATCGCCGCGGCATGGCTTGCAAACGCCAGCGCCTGCCGCTGCGGAAGCCCCGCGCAGAGGACCGTGCAGAACGCCGCCACGAACGAATCGCCCGCCGCCGTGGTATCCGCCACGACCGGCATTTTCACACACGCGACATGCTCGACGCCGTTCTTTCCGACGGCGACAGAGCCGTTCCCGCCGAGCGTGACGATGAGGTTTTCCACGCCCTTTTCGCGGAAGATCTCCGCAACGGCGCGGAGGTCATCCTCGTTCGCGCCGTTCTCGTCCACGCGGATCGGGTGGCCGGACATGGCGGCAGCCTCATGCTCGTTCGGGGAGAAGAACGCGGCACACCGGTAAAGCTCCGGCGATACGGGCGCGGCGGGAGCGGGGTTCACCATGACCGGCACGCCGGCGTCGTGCGCCCAGCGCGCCACGGCCTCGTTGATGAACATCGGCAGCTCAAATTGCAGCATGACGAGATCGTAGTTTTTCACTTCGTCGCGGATCCAGAAAATTTCCTCCACGGTCATCGCGCCGTTCGCGCCGGGGCAGACGACGATCCGGTTGTGCGCACCGGTTTCCGTGAGCTCCAGCGTGATGGCGGAAACGCCGGTCGGCTTTTCCGCATCCACAACAACGCGGGACACATCCACACCGGCGGCGGCCGCCGCTGCGACGGTCTCGCGGCCGTATGTATCGTTGCCGACGCGCCCGGCCATCGTCACCGCCGCGCCGAGACGCGCGCACTGCACGGCCTGGTTTGCGCCCTTGCCGCCCGGCGCCGTGTGAAATTCCAGGCCGATCACGGTCTCGCCCGAGTTCGGCGCTTTTCTCGTCGAGGCGATCAGGTCCATGGCAAATATGCCGACGACGAGGATACGGGGTTTTCTGTCCATACTTTCGGCCCTCCTGTTTTGCTTTTTTATTTCTGTCCGTAGTAGGCGTTCGCGCCGTGCTTACGGAAATAGTGCTTGTCAAGAATGCACTGCGCCGCGGGAGCGGCGGCGGGATCGAAAAGGCGCGTGAGCAGCGCCATATGCGCGCACTCGTCGAGCACGACCGCGTTTTCGACCGCCTTTTCCGGCGTCTTGCCCCAGGTGAAGGGGCCGTGGCTCTTCACGAGCACCGCCGGGACTGCCAGCGGGTCGATGCCCCGAGCGCGGAACGTTTCGGCGATGACGAGGCCGGTGTTGCGCTCGTAGGCTTCCTCGATCTCCTGCGCCGTGAGCTCCCGGGCGCAGGGGACGGCGCCGTAGAAGTAATCGGCGTGGGTCGTGCCGTAGCAGGGGATATCCAGCCCCGCCTGCGCCGCGGCGACGGCATAGCGCGAATGGGTGTGCACCGCGCCGCCGATGCCGGGGAAGGCGTCATAGAGCGCGAGATGCGTCGCAAGGTCGGTGGACGGGCGGAGATCGCCCTCTACGATATGGCCCGCGCGGTCCGTGACGACCATATCCCCGGCCTTCATTTTGTCATACGACACGCCGCTCGGCTTGATGACGACGTATTTTCCGTCCTCCGAAAGGGCGGAGACGTTGCCCCACGTGAGCACGACGAGGCCGTATTTCACCAATTCCAGATTCTGCTCACAGACTCTTTCCTTCAGACTTTCAAGCATGATGTTCCTCCATAAAGCGCTGCATATCCGGCCAGAGAGCGTTCAGGCACTCGATCGTCTTCAAATACAGCGCGTATTTTTCCTCGTAGACCTTCGCAGCATCCGGCCGGGGCAGCACGCGCGCAACACTCCGGCACATGTGTGCCGCGGCGTCCGCGGCGTCCTTATAATCGCCGAGCGCCGCCGCGACCGCCACGCAGCAGCCGAGCGCACCGGTCTCCTCCGCCGCAACAGTCTCCACCGGCATATTCATCACGTCCGCAAACATCTGCGTCCACACCTTCGAGCGCGCCGCACCTCCGGCGAGACGGATCGTCCCGCTCCGGTCGGGCCGTGAGCGCATCAGGCGGTCGAGATGGTACCGGTGCGAGAACGTGATGCCCTCGTACACCGCGCGGGCCATCTCCCGCCGCGAGTGCGAGGCGTTCAGCCCGACAAACGCCGCGCGGGCGCGCGGATCGACGTTGCTCGCCGTCAGAAACGGCAGAAACACCGGCACAAAGTCGCCGGGGGCGAACGAATCGACCCAGTCGTTCAGAATGTCGTAAATGCTCTTCCCCGCCGCCTTTGCCTCGGCCTTCAGCTCGGGCAGGAGTTGATCGATGAACCATTGATTATTGCCCGCGGAGGTGGGGCTCGATTCCTCGATGAGGTAGTACCCCGGCAGGCAGAAGAGCGAATTCATAAGCACCGAACCGTCCGTGATGGGCGCGCGGCGCGGGTATTCGTTGATGCTCCATGTTCCGGCGATCATGCAGATGTTCGTCTCGTCCGTGACGTTCACGGCGAGAGCACAGGCGTCAATGTCGAACATGCCGCCGATGACCGGCGTGCCGGGCAGCAATCCCGTGAGCGCGGCGGCCTCCGGCGTGATGTGCCCCGCAATGTCGAGCGAGGCGCAGAGCGGCGGCAGCGCGTCCCACACGCTCTCGATGCCGAAGAGGGAGAGGAGCTCCTTTGAGAAGCTCTTCGCATGCAGATCCATGAGGCCGCTGCCGGAATAGTCGGTGATCTCGGCGCGCGCCTCGCCGGTCAGACGGAAGCGTACATAGTCCTTGCACTCAAACACCCAGCGGATGTTTTCCATCGTCTCCGGCTCGTTATCCCGCAGCCACGCGAGCAGGCTCACCGGCTGGCACGCCATGATGTGCTGGCAGGAGATGGCGAACGCCTTTCCCTCCGTGCCGTTCTCGCGCCACTCGACCGGGTATTTCCATGCGCGGTTGTCCGCCGAGAGGATGCCGCGGCGCGCGCTCTTACCGTCTTTGCCCCAGAGATACAGCCCCTTGCCGTGGCCGCAGAGCCCGACGCCCGCGATCTCTTCGGCGCGCACGCCGCTCTTTTCAAGCACGCCGCGGATGACAGCGCAGTTATCGCGCCACATATCCTCCATATCGCGCTCGACAAAGCCGGGCGCGGGCGTGAGCGCGGCGGTGGCAACGCTCTCCACGGCCACCTGCGTGCCGTCCGGGGTGAAAAGGGCGGCTTTCGTGTTCGTGCCGCCGTTGTCCAATCCAAGGTAATAGCGCATAGTCTTCCTCCGCAGCCGCGGTTTCGCCGCGGCTTCACTTTGTTCTATCATACCGCGTTCTGCCCATGGCCGCAAGGGTTTCCTTGCCTCTTTTCCGGCAGAAGCGCCAAAAGAGCTGACGCGGGCAAAAAATGTCCTCCTGAAAATTCCGGGAGGACATTTTGGGTATTCCTGCCGCTCGCTTTACCGGAGCGTGCCGTTCGGCACGTCCAGCACGAGATCGGACATGGCAAAGCTGGCGCAGGGGTGGATGTACCCGAACTCGATGTCCGCGCGGCGGCGGCCGTCGGTGCGCGCGGGGACATACACGCTGCCGGAGAGCAGACGCGAGCGGCACCAACCGCACTCACCGCTGCGGCAGCGCTCCGGCACGCAGATCCCGGCGCACTCGGCGGCGACAAGCACCGGCTCGTCGGCAGAGACGGGGATCTCGTATTCCTTCCCGCACTGGATGAGCTTCATTTTAAACGTTTTGCCGCGGATACCGGCGGGATAATCCGGCTGATCCCACGGATTTTTGATCGCGCCGAAAAGCTCGCGGCGCACGTACTTGCGGCGTAGGCCGAGCGGCTCGATCTGGGTATCGAGGTAATTGTACATCCCCTGCGGGCCGCACATGAAGATGCTGTATTCCGCGCCGCCGTATCTCCTGATGAGCTCCGCGGTGATGAAGCCGTGCTCGTAGCCCGGCTTTTCCTCGTCGGAGAGGACGTGGACAACGTGCACCTTATCGCACGCCGCGGCGACCTCTTCGAGCTCCTTTTTATAGACGATGCCCGCCTCGGTGCGCGAGCCGTATATTATGGTGAGATCAAAATCCTCCAGTCCGTCGCGCAGGGCGTAGGCCATGGCCATGAACGGCGTGATGCCGACGCCGCCGGCGAGCGCCACGACCTTCTTCGCGTCGCGCAGGCGCTCATAGTAGAGCTGGCCCTGCGGCCCGGAGATCGTGAGCTTCTGCCCGACCTGCCACGTATCCTGCACCCATGGGGATACGAACCCGTTCGGGTCGCGCCGCACGGCGATGTTGTATTCGCCGCGCTTCGCCCACGCGGGGCTGCCGCTGAGCGAGTAGGCGCGGGTCGTGACCGTTTCGCCGATGTGCGCGGTCACGCTCACATACTGCCCGGCGCGGAACGGCGCGAGCGGCGCGCCGTTCTCCGATTTGAGCACGATCGTCCTGACATCCGGGCCGTTGGGCCGGATCTCCGCAACGACGACGCGCTGCGACTCGGGATGGCGGACCTTCGCCTTTTCGTTCGTCGTGAGCGTTTTGGGCAGAGGCGTCGCCGGGGCCGCCTGGATCGCCGCCTCACGGACCTTGGGCATGTTCTTGAACCGGAGCATGTCGAGCGCCCCGATCAGCTTCACTTTATAGTTGCAGTTTGCCGCCATGTCACTCAAGCTTCCTCTGCTTTCATTTCGGCAAGGGTCTTTTTTGCGAGCGTGTCGCCGCTGAAGATCGCGGAATTGTAGCCGTCGCCGCGGATGGACGCCGCGCCGACGAACTTCAGCCCCTTGACCGGGAACTCGGTGCCCATCATCATCATGCGCGGCATCATGTTGTCCCAGTCCTTCAGCTCAAAGCCGTAGGTGGAGCCCTCCGGCGTGTTCACAT
>CAVEPP010000022.1:0-11795 GCA_963617605.1 Alloprevotella sp.
ACCAGGGACTTCTCCGGGGTCGCATGCTTGTCGATCCCATCAAAGCCGGAAACGGTCATGTGCCGGCGGGCGGGGGTGATAGGACGATAGGTTTTAATAGACATTCTCTTTCCCTCCCTTAGGCCATGCCTTCGAAGATCTCAATGTTCTTGGAATCTTCGCTCAGCTTGACAACGGCTTTCTTCCAGGTCTTAGCGAAACCGGCGGGGTAACGGCCGGTGCGCTTCTGCTTGCCGTGGACGGTCGTGGTGGTCACCTTGACGACGGTGACGCCGAAGATCTCTTCCACAGCCTTCTTCACTTCGATCTTGGTGGCGTCCTTCGCCACTTCGAAAGCGAACTTCTTGATGTCCAGGTCTTCCATGGACTGCTCGGTGATGACCGGGCGGATGATCACATCATAAACGCTCTTCATCAGCAGTACACCTCCTCGATCTTGGCAAGGGCAGCCTTGTCGACCACGAGAGAGCGGGCCTTCATAATGTCGTAGGTGGAGAGGACGGTAGCGATCGTCGTCTCAACGCCGGGGATGTTGCGGGCGGACTTGATGACGTTCTCGTTCACGGTCTCGGTGACGATCATGGCGTTCTCGGCGCCGAGCTTCTCGAGGAGAGAAACGCAGGCCTTCGTCTTGATCTCGTCGAAGTTGAGACCGTCCACCACGAAGATCTTGCTCTCGGCCGCCTTGACGGACAGAGCGCTCTTCAGGGCGATACGCTTTTCCTTGCGGTTCATGGTGTAGCGGTAGCTACGCGGCTTCGGGGCAAAAGCGACACCGCCGTGCGTCCACACGGGGCTGCCCTTGTAACCGGCGCGGGCGCGGCCGGTGCCCTTCTGGCGCCAGGGCTTGGCCGTGGTGTAGGAAACTTCACCCTTGGTCAGAGCGCTCTGCGTGCCCTGACGGCAGTTGGCCAGGTGGTTCTTGATCGCCGCATGAAGGACGACCTCGTTGGGCTCGATGCCGAAAACGGCTTCGGAGAGCTCAACCTCGCCGACCTGCTCGCCGGCCATGTTGTAAAGATTCGCTTTAGGCATAAATCAGACTCTCCTCTCTTTAGCGGTTGCGGGCGGAAGCCTTCTGCGGGTTGGTACGCGCGGAAGCCTTCTGCGGGTTGACACTCGTGCTGACGCTGGCCTGCTTGACGATGAGCGTCTTGGCGGTGTTCTTGATGAACACGATGCCGCCCTTCGGGCCGGGGATGGCGCCGCGGATGACGATCATGTTCAGTTCGGGATCGACCTTGACGACGTCAAGGTTCTGCACCGTGACCTGCTCGGCGCCCATGTGACCGGCGCCGATCTTGCCGGGAAGGATGCGACTGGGATCCGTGGAGGAGCCCATGGAGCCGGCATGACGGTGGACCGGGCCGCCGCCGTGGGTCATCGGGGTGCGCTGGGCGCCCCAGCGCTTGATGACGCCGGCGTAGCCCTTGCCCTTGCTGATGCCGGTGACGTCAACCTTGTCGCCCTCTTTGAAGGCGTCAGCCTTGACGACGTCGCCGACGTTCATCTCGCTGGCATTCTCGAGGCGGAACTCGTGCAGCACGCGCAGCGCGCCGACGCCGGCCTTGTCGAGATGACCCTTTTCGGGTTTGTTGAGCTTGCGCTCGGGGATTTCCTCGAAGCCGAGCTGGACGGAAGCGTAGCCTTCCTTCTCCACGGACTTCTTCTGGACCACTTTGCACGGGCCGGCTTCGATAACGGTCACGGGGACGACCTTGCCGGTCTCGTCGAAGATCTGCGTCATGCCGACCTTCTTGCCGATGATGGCCTTTTTCATTGGATTGCTCCTTTCAGGTTATTGGTCAGGTCGCATGGATCATATCGTCCGGAGGCTCCTGACTTGACCCTGCCTTCGTAAGGCGCGGGGTTCAATACAGATTTTGAACGCGGGGATAATGCCGGGGAATAAATATAAGGTATATCTCAGAGCTTGATCTCGATCTCGACGCCGGCGGGAAGCTCCAGGGACATGAGCGCTTCCACCGTCTTCTGGGTGGGGGCGATGATGTCGATCAGGCGCTTGTGGGTGCGGCGCTCGAACTGCTCACGGCTGTCCTTATACTTGTGAACGGCGCGAAGGATCGTGATGACCTCTTTCTGCGTCGGCAGGGGGATGGGGCCGGAAACCTTCGCGTCGGTACGCTTGGCGGTCTCGACGATGGTCCCGGCGGCCTTGTCGATCAGCTGATGATCGTAGGCCTTGAGGCGGATGCGGATCATTTTCTTTGCTGCCATGTTTGTTCCTCCAAAACTTTCGTACTTAGGTGGTGGCTGCCACCCAGTGGTACGGTGAGAAGTTTTCATCCACCGCGCCGTGCGTATCAGACCCGAACCGAAAATAGAACCGGCTCTCTGATGGCCGGTTTTTCTTCCCGTTCCGGCGATATACGCCTCTTGCTGGCCGGGGAAACGATAAACTCTCAGCCGCCCGATTTACGGACATACTCCACGGAAGTTACCACCGTCAAACGATGCAATCTCCCGCTTCACCGCATAATACGCCCTGCTTCTTCGCATAGGCGCTCCGTTAGAATATCAAAATCCCCTCTTAATGTCAAGAGGGGATAGACAAAAATTTCAAAGATTTTTTGGGGATTTCTCCGAATTTTCCGGATGCAGAAAATCCGTATCAGCCGCCGTCCGTGCGGACGCTGAAATGCATGAAATCGCGGCTGTTCTTCCACGTTCCGCCCCAGCCCCAGCCGTAGGCGGCGAAGGCCTCCACAACGCTTCCGCCCTCGGCGATCGAGTACGGGCTCGGCTCGGTGAGGGAACCGGCCCACTCGCTCTTATCCTCGCCGAGCGGCCACCAGCCCTGTCCCGCCGTGATCTTCACCGCGCCGTTCTCTTTCTCCGCGGCGCAGTTCCAGTCCGGGTTGATGTCGATCGCCGCGCCCCAGGCGTGGCGCAGCTTGTCCGTGCAGCGAAGTCCGCCGACGGAGGTGATCGGGAATTGCTCCTCGTCCTCGTAGATGCGCTGGAAGATCTCGTACACGTCCGCGGCGAGATATTTATGTACCGTGAGCTTGAGCGTGCTCTGTGTTTTCGTGCCGTCCGGCTGAAGCTGCCAGACGTTCACGGTCACATCGCGCATATAGGGCGCGGCTTCCTCGATGCTTTCAAAATACGTCTTGTTCTCATCGCCGAAAAGGAGCTTATTCATATTGCCGCGCGGCTCGTTGCTGTTGATGAGATAGCCGTTCTCGCGCGCCCAGATCATAAACGGCTGCATGCCGTTCGGCGCATCGGCGAGACGGTAGGGGTTGTTGTCGGAAAGATCGACCGGGGCGCGGCGGCCGGGGTCGAGCAGGCGGACCATGACGGCGCTTGCCTGCGCACGGGTGAGCATGCGGTCGCCGCAGAAGGAGCCATCTTCGGCTCCGGCGGTGTTTTTCATGCCGTTGATGATGCCCTTGGCGTACACCTGCGCCACCGCGCCGCGGTACGCCTCTGGGATATACGCCCAGTCCGGGATCCTGCGCGCCGCGCCGTTCGTCACGGCCTCGGTCTCCCCGCGCACCTTGGCGAGGAAATTGCGGATCATCACGGCCATTTCGTAGCGCGTGGTCTTTTCCTGCAAAGCGTCAAACGTACAGGGGATATCCAGTCCCTCGAACACGCCGTTTTCCGAGAGCATCGCCCAGTACTGCTCCGCCCAGTGCTTGCCGGGCAGCTCGCTTTTATACGAGAGATCGGCGCTCGTGGCGAGCATTTTGATAAACTCGCTCCGGCGCAGATAGCCCGTCGGACGGAACGTACCGTCCTCAAAACCGTTGACGATGCCCTTTTCGGCGCAGAGATCAACATACTCCGTATACCACTCGTCCGCCGGCACATCCGGGAACGCAGCGAGCGCCGGAGCGGTGAGCGCCGGGATGAGCAGGCACACGCACAAAAGCGCGGCGGCGATTCTCTTTCTCATAGGTTTGGTCCTCCGCGGGTCCCGTCGGTTTCGTATACTGTCAGAAGTCAAAGAAAAACGGCATCATTTCCGAGAGCTTGTGGCTCACGAAGCTCCCGTCGCCCTTGGCGCAGAGCACGGTCATGTGCTTGGAGAACTCCTGCAGAAACTGGCGGCACGAGCCGCAGGGATAGCAGTATTCCTGGCTGTTTCCCCAGATGGCGATGCGGACAAAGTCGCGGTGGCCGCTGCTCACGGCCTTCACCGCTGCGGTGCGCTCAGCGCAGATCGTGTCGCCGTAGGCGGCGTTCTCCACGTTGCAGCCGGTGAAAACCGTTCCGTCGCTGCACTCAAGCGCCGCACCCACGGGGAATTTCGAGTACGGCACATACGCATATTCGGCAGCCTTTTTTGCCATGTCCATCAGTTCCTGATCGGTCATATCCGTTCGCTCCTTTTTCCGCCGGCGGTCAGCCGATGCTGACCGTCCAGGCGGTAATATTATTGAATACGTCGTACTGGTTGGGCGACATGCCGGAGATCGTGCCGAGATGGGAGATAACGTCGCGCGTCTCAAAGCACACCGGCAGGATAACGGTGCTCGTTGTGAGCGCCTGCAGCCAGTCGTGCACGGCCTGCGCGCGGTCATCGTCCTTCGCGCCGAGATAAGCCTCCGTGAGCTGTTCGAGCTCGGTGTTGTCCCATCCGCCGTAGTTGAGGGTGTTGTCGTCCTCCCAGTCGCCGGAGATCAGCGTGAGGATGTTCCAGTCGCCGGTCAGGGCGACCTCGGCGAGATACATATCCATCACGATCTCGGGTTCATCCTGATCGGAGTCGATATAGCCGGTGCGCAGCGCGGCGAGATAGTCCTTCCATGTGAGCTCGCGCAGATTGACGCCGATGCCGATGGCTTCCAGATCCTCAGCGATCCGGCGCGCCTCCTGCACCTTGGCGGCGTTGTCGGCGCAGACAGCGAAGTTGAGCTCAATGTCCACCTTCATGCCGGAGATCGCAAATTCGAGCATGCCGTCCGCGTCCAGATCGCGGCAGCCGCCGCGCTCGAGCTCGGTGAGGCAGCGCGAGGGATCATAGGAAAACTGTGAGGCGATCGTGGTATCGTACAGCGAGCAGTTCGGGTGGATCGGGAGCACGGTGGCAACGGCGTTGCCGTCGAGCGTGTCCGATACGATCTTGTCGCGGTTCACGATCCAGTTCATCGCGTAGCGGTAGGCGTCGTACTGGAAGAACCGGCTCTTGCTGTTGAAGCCAATAAAGTGGAGATTCGTGGTGGTGATGGTGCGCTTTTCGTTCTTGCCGCCGTAGCCCATGTTGTAGATGCCGGTCGGGTCGTTCACGACGAGATCGACAAGTCCGCTTTCAAACTCGGTGATGAGTTCCTCCATGCCGCGGTAGGCGCGCAGCTGCACCTCGTCCAGCGGGAGGTTTTCGCTGTTTTCATACCCGTCAAACTTTACGAGCGCCGTGCGGTCCTCGTTATACATATACGGGCCCGACCCGACGGGGACTTCGTCGCCGACGGAGCCGGATTTGATGACCGGGATGCTCATGCGCTGCGGGAGCTGCGCGTTGTCCGCTCCCTCCGTGGCAAGATACACCTCGCCGTTGAAGGCGCTCGAATAAACGCGGCCGATCTGCTGCTGCAGATGCTTGTGCTTCTCGCTCGTGAAGATGCAGGACACGGAATACGCCACATCCTGCGCGGTGAGCGTGGAGCCGTCGTGCATCTGGATGCCGTCTTTTACCTTGAGCACCCACACGCCCGCGCTGCCCTCGTTCTTGGAGTAGTACCAGTCCGAGAGGATGCGCGAGGTTACATTGAAGTTTTCATCGACCTCGAAGAGCCGGTCGTACACGAGGCAGTCCACGAGCTGATTGAGCGTGCTCTGCGTCTTGACGGGGTTGAGGCTCTCCTCATAGTCGAGCGAGAGGGAAAATACGTCGTCTGCGGCGTCGCCGAAGGTGAGCGTCTGGCCGGATACGGTCGCGGCGCCGTCGTCCAGCGCGGGATCCGGCGTCGCTTCCGGCCCGGCAGCGGCCGTGCCGCACGCGGCGAGCGAAAATACCATCGCCGCGGCGAGCAGCAGAGCAAAAATCTTTTTGTATTTCATGGGCAATACCTCAAAGCATGATAACGGACGCCATCGTACCGCGGCGGCCCTTTGTGGCGCGGTGCGACCAGTAAACGTCCTGCATACACATCGTGCAGTCTTCGGACACATCGATATGCTCCGGCACGAGACCGAGCTGCAAAAGCCGCCGGCGGTTCGTTTCCTTGAGATCGACGAGGAATTTTCCCTCGACGCTCTCCTCCGCCGGGCAAAGCCCTTCGGCGCCGCTCCCGAGCAGAGCGCGCACCGCCTCCGGCACTTCCGGGCCGGTCTCAAAGCAGCAGCGCGATATAGCCGGGCCGATCGCAGCGCGGATGTTCTCCGCTCTCGCGCCCATGTCCTCCATGCGGCGCACGGCAGAGCCCATCATGTCGGCAACCGTCCCCTTCCAGCCGCTGTGCGCGGCGGCAACGATGCGCGCCTTCGGGTCATGGAACAGCACCGGCACGCAGTCGGCGGTCCACACGCAGAGCGGCACGTCCTTCCGGTCGGTGATAAGCCCGTCGCAGTCGGCAGGCTTGCGCGGCAGCGGCGGCATGGCGCGCTCTGCTTCCGTCACATAGCGCAGCGCGGTGCCGTGCACCTGCCGCGTGAAGCAGAAGCCCTCGGCGGGAAACTCCGCCGCTTCGCGGAAGCGCTGCCAGAGAGAGCGCACGCGCTCCTGCCGGTACTCGCTCTCCCACTCGGGATCGGGGTTCGAGCTGAACGGGAAATCCCCCACGTCGCCGAGCCGCCGCGAGAAGAGATGCTTCGTGCCGAGCACATCCGACGTGACCCACTGGATATTGTCTTTTTCGCAGAGTGTAAATGCCATAGCTGATTCCTTTACGGGGGTGCCGGGAGCGGCCCCCGCATATTTAATAGTATCCTTACTGATTTTTGCCGCAGCAGTCCTTATACTTCATCGGCAGGCCGTTCGGACGGAGCTTCCCGCACGGGCAGGGATCGTTCCGGCCGGGCTTTTTGACCTTTTTGACCGGCTGCCTGCGCACGGAGGCGTCGCCCCCGGCGTTCGCCACGGCGTTCTTCGTCACGCTCTTGCGCTCGACGCGCTCTTCCTTGCGGACGCGGACGGTATAGATGCGGCGCACGACCTCGGAGCGGATGCCGGAGATCATCGCCTCGAACATGTCGAAGCCTTCCTTTTTGTAGGCGTCGATGGGCTTGATGTTGCCGTAGCCGCGCAGACCGATGCCGCGGCGGAGGTTGTCCATCGCGTCGATATGGTCCATCCAGTACTCGTCCACAACACGCAGCATGATGACGCGCTCCAGCTCGCGCATGAGCGGCGTGCCGTCCGGCATGGGGCCGAATGCCTCCTCGCGCTTGGCGTACACGTCCGCGGCGATGGCGGTAAGCGTTTCGTTGAGCTCTTCCACGGTCATGCCGTCGTGGTAGGCAATCTCGCCCGGCCGTACAAAGAGACGGGTGAGCGGCGCGATGCGTTCGGCCAGATCGTCCTGGTTCTCCGGCGGGATGTTGCCTACCGCCTCGGCGATCGTGTCGCGCACCATACCCTGAATGTTCTCGCGGATGTCCTCGCCGTCGAGCACCTTGCGGCGCTGCTCATAGATGAGATTGCGCTGCACGTTCATAACGTCGTCAAACTCGAGCGTGTTCTTTCGCGCCTGGAAGTTGCGGCTTTCGACGGTCTTCTGCGCCTGTTCGAGCGCGCCGGTGAGCATTTTGTGCTCGATGGGCGTGTCCTCATCGACGCCGAGGCTTTCAAATACGCTGATGAGCCGTTCGGAGCCGTAAAGACGCATGACGTCGTCCGTCAGCGCCAGGAAGAACCGGCTCTCGCCGGGGTCGCCCTGACGGCCGCTTCGGCCGCGCAGCTGGTTATCGATACGGCGCGACTCGTGCCGCTCGGTGCCGAGGATGTACAGTCCGCCCGCGGCACGTACCTTTTCGGCCTCCGCGCCCGTCACGGCCTTGTGCTCGGCCATCTTTTCACGGAAGAGGGCGCGCGCTTCGAGGATTGTTTCGTCCTCTGTCTCGGCGTAGCCGGTCGCCTCGCTGATCGTGTCCTCATCGTATCCGGCGCGGCGAAGATCGGACTTTGCCAGATATTCCGGGTTGCCGCCGAGCATGATGTCCGTGCCGCGGCCGGCCATGTTCGTGGCGATCGTCACCGCGCCGAGCTTGCCCGCCTGCGCAACGATCTCCGCTTCCTTTTCGTGGTGCTTCGCGTTGAGCACGTTGTGCGGCACGCCCTGTTTGCGCAGCAGGGACGAGATGTACTCGCTCTTTTCGATGGAGATCGTGCCGACGAGTACGGGCTGGCCCTTGGCATAGCACGCCTTGATCTGCTCGATGATGGCGCGGTCCTTGCCCGCCTGATTCTTGTATACAACGTCGTTCCGGTCGATGCGGATGACGGGCTTGTTCGTCGGGATCTCGACGATATCGAGCGCGTAGATCGACTGGAACTCCTCCTGTTCGGTGAGCGCGGTGCCGGTCATGCCGGAGAGCTTCCCGTACAGACGGAAGTAGTTCTGGAACGTGATCGTGGCGAGCGTCTTGTTCTCCTTCTGCACGTCCACGTGCTCCTTGGCTTCGATGGCCTGGTGCAGGCCCTCGGAGTACCGGCGGCCGAGCATGAGACGGCCGGTGAACTCATCGACGATGATGATCTCGCCGTCCTTGACGACGTAGTCGATGTCGCGCCGCATGACGCCGTGCGCCTTGAGCGCCTGGTTGATGTGGTGCGAGAGCGTGGAGTTTTCCATGTCGGCGAGATTTTCGAGATTGAACGCCGCCTCCGCCTTCGCGATGCCGCGGGCGGTGAGCGTGGCGGTGCGCGCCTTCTCGTCGACGATATAGTCGGCGTCGATATCGTCCGACTCCTCTTCCTTCTCGTCCACGGACGCGACGACGAGCTTTTTGAGGCGGGAGACAAAGTCGTCCGCGCGGCGGTAGAGGTCGGTGGATTCGTCGCCCTGGCCGGAGATGATGAGCGGGGTGCGCGCCTCGTCGATGAGGATGGAGTCCACCTCGTCCACGATGGCGAAGGCGTGGCCGCGCTGCACCATGTCCTCTTTGTAGAGCGCCATGTTGTCGCGCAGGTAGTCGAAGCCCATCTCGTTGTTCGTGCCGTAGGTGATGTCCGCGGCGTAGGCGGCGCGGCGCTCCGCGCCGGTGAGACCGTGGACGATGAGGCCGACCTTCAGCCCCATGAAGCGGTGGACCTTGCCCATCCACTCGCTGTCGCGCCGGGCAAGATAGTCGTTCACGGTGACGATGTGCACGCCCTCGCCGGTGATGGCGTTCAGGTACGCCGGGAGCACGGCGACGAGCGTTTTGCCCTCGCCGGTCTTCATTTCCGCGATGCGTCCCTGATGCAGCACGATGCCGCCGATGAGCTGCACGCGGAAGGGCTTCATGCCAAGAACGCGAGCGCTCGCCTCGCGCACGGCGGCGAATGCCTCCGGCAGTAAGTCATCAAGCGTTTCACCGCTTTGGTAGCGTGCTTTGAATTCCTCGGTCTTGGCGCGCAGAGCCTCGTCGCTCAGCGCGGCATATTCATCGCTCAGCGCCTCGATCTTATCGACGAGGGGAAGGAGCCTTTTTACCTCCCGCTCGCTGCGGGTGCCGAACAGTTTTTCAATAATACCCATGGTTTCGCCTTTCCTTCTCCGCCGCAGGGACGGAGATAGTTATACTATTCTAAACTATATCACATTCCGCGCCGAAAAAAAAGAGGAATTTCGCTCTCTTCGGGTTTGAACTGCGAAGGGAAATGATGTATACTGTAAAATAGAATAGTATGGACCTGCTGCAAAGGAGGCTTGCATATGGAGGAGCACGGCACCGTGAAAGGACGCCGCCGCCACGTATTTGTGTGGAAAGCGCTGCGCCCGCTCACAAAGCTCATCTGCTGGATCAAATTCGGCTTCACGAGCGAAGTTTCGCGCATCAAGGGGCCGTATCTGCTCGTGAGCAACCATGTCACGAACTGGGACCCCATTCTCGTGGCGGGCAGCTTCCCGGAGCAGACGTATTTCGTCACGAGCGAGCACCTGCTCCGCGCGGGGCTCGGCGGGAAGCTCGTAGCGTGGCTCCAGTCCCCCATCCCCCGCCAGAAGAGCGGCAACGCCGCAAGCACCGTTCTCACGATGATGCGCTATCTCTGCCGCGGGATGAACGTGTGCGTCTTTCCGGAGGGCAACCGCACCTGGGACGGCGTGACGGCGGAGTTTCTCCCCTCGATCGGCAAGCTCGCGCGCGCGAGCGGCGCATCGCTCGTCACCTATAAGCTCACGGGCGGATACTTTGCCAGTCCCCGCTGGGCGGGCAACTCCATCCGCCGTGGGAAGATGCACGGCGCGGCGGTGCGCGTATACTCCCCCGAGGAGCTGCGCGCGATGAGCCCACAGGAGATCAACGGGCACATCGTCTCCGATCTTTACGAGGACGCTTACGAGCGCCAGCGGAAAAACCCCGTGCGCTTTGAGGGCAAGGCCCTCGCCGAGCACATGGAGCGGCTGCTCTTCCTCTGCCCGAAGTGCGGCAGGATGCATACGCTCCAGAGCCGGGACGATACCGTCCGGTGCTGGAAGTGCGGCTTTTCGTTCCGCTATCTGCCGACGGGCTTTCTCGCCGGGGAGGACATACCCTTTGACAATCTCCGCGACTGGACGCGCTGGCAGAAGGGCGAGATCGTCCGGCTGTGCGACGAGGCGGAGGATAAGCCCATATTCACCGATACCGACGTGCGCGTCGATACGGTCGTGTCCGGCAGCGGCACGAAGCTGCTCGGCCGCGGCGACATGCGCCTTTTCCGCGATACGCTGGAGCTGCCGAAGACGGAGATCCCGGTCCGCGAGATCACCGGCGTATCGCTCATGGGTCCGCAGGACCTCTACATCAGCGCCGGGGACACACACTATGTCATCCGCAGCAGCACCGTTCACTGCATGGTAAAATACCTCACGGCACTCTCGCATCTCAACGGCGGCGTGCATTACGGCGAGTAAAACAGAGGGAGAAAGATAAAAGATATGAGAAAGATCGGCTTTGACAACGACCAGTACGTCCGGCTCCAGTCGGAGCGCATCCGCCAGCGCATCAATAAATTCGGCGGCAAGCTCTATCTGGAGTTTGGCGGCAAGCTTTTTGACGATTTCCACGCCTCGCGCGTTCTGCCGGGCTTCCAGCCGGACAGCAAGATCCGCATGCTCATGGAGATGGAGGCGGAGAGCGAGATCATCGTGGCCATCTCCGCGGACGATATCGAGCGCAACAAGCGCCGCGGCGATCTCGGCATCACCTACGACATGGAGGCGCTGCGCCTCATCGACGCGTTCCGCGCCTGCGGGCTGTACGTCGGGGGCGTGTGCATCACGCACTGCCGCGAGCAGGGTGCGGTGTCCCAGTTCCAGAAGCGGCTCGAGGCGCTCAACGTACCGGTCTACCGCCATTACATCATCCCCGACTACCCCGCCAATCTCCCGCTGATCGTATCGCCCGACGGCTTCGGCAAAAGCGATTTTATCGAGACGACCCGCCCACTCGTCGTTGTGACCGCGCCCGGCCCCGGCAGCGGCAAAATGGCAACGTGCCTTTCCCAGCTCTACCATCACCACCAGCGCGGCGAGCGCGCCGGGTACGCAAAGTTTGAGACGTTCCCGGTCTGGAATCTCCCGCTCAACCACCCGGTCAATCTCGCTTACGAAGCGGCGACCGCCGATCTGGACGACGTGAACATGATCGACCCGTTCCATCTCGAAGCCTACGGCGAGAAGGCGGTCAACTATAAC
>CAVEPP010000023.1:0-7867 GCA_963617605.1 Alloprevotella sp.
GTTGAGCGCGAGAAACAGCGCGCCGAGCAGCAGCGCCGCGAGAATGGCGACGGTAATGTACCCCGCGCCGGTGATAATGCCGGTGACGATGCTCCAGAACATGAACACCGTATCCATCGGGTCCTTGATCGCCGTGCGGAAGCGGACGATGGAGAGCGCGCCGACCATGCCGAGCGAGAGCACGACGTTGGAGCGCACCGTCAAAATGGCGAGCGCCGTGACCATCGAGAGCATCACGAGCGAGAGCGCAAAGCTCTTGCTGAAGCTGACGCCGCCATAGGTCACGCGGTAGATCACGAGCACGAAAAGCCCCAGGACGAAGCTCAGCAGGAGCGTCGTAAGCAGCGTGCCGACGGAGATCGCGGTGAATTCCTCAACGAATTTGTTTTTGATGAGATCGGAAATACTCATTGGTTTAACCCCTCTTTATTCCAGAATGTCCAGGCATTTGGTGTACTTGGAAACGGCGCAGCGCTGTTTGGGAACGCCCTCGAGCAGCGCGCGGACCGGCGCGGGCAGGAAAGCGTCGTACTTGACCTCCAGCACCGCCTCGCCCTCGTCGAGCAGCGGCACGGTGAGCGCGCGGTCATCGAAAAGGTCGGTTTTAAAAGGCGCAGTGCGAAGCTCCGTGTCGATCGTGACGCGGACGTTGCCGGTCGGGTAGACGAACGGATACCGGACGTAATCGACCAGCACCGCCGGTTTCCAGCCGCTCTGCCGCAGCCGGGCGAGCTCGCGCGCGAGCCCTTCGGTATCGCGCAGCGCCTCGCCGCCGGTGAGGTACGCCTCGGCAAGCTCGCGGGAGATGCGCACCGATTCCTTGCCGGAGAAGTCGCCGTCCTTGCTCTTCTTTTCGAGCGTGATGCGTGAATCGTCCATGTTGTAAAACCGGATGCGGTACTTTGTGCGCTCCTTCACGCCCGCGATCTTCTCGTGGTAAGCGCGGTAGTCGGTATCGTCAAAATACAGGCTGCGGATGAAATAGCTGCCGTCGGCGCGGACGTGCGGGTCGGGCCGGAGCAGGGCGCGCAGCCGGTATTTCAAAAGCTCCGCCTCCCGCAGGGAGATGATGTATTTGATTTCGTGGCGTTTGATCTCTGCCATAGCTCTCCTCCCTTACCCGTTGGCTTTCCCCGGCGTGGGGGAAGCGCACTCGCGCCAGTTGCCGCCGATGAGCGCAAGCGAGGCGTCCGGCTCGGTCTGCGTGAGCTCCACGCGGTCGGCGGTGCTGCCGATGGGCGTCGTCAGAATAACGCTCTCCCCCGCGGAGAGGGCAAAGTCCGTGTGCAGCTCGCCCTGCGTCCGGTTCTTGCCGGAGGCGAAAATGACGCAATACTCACCCGGTCCGAGCGTGATGTCCGGGATCCGCCAGCGTGCCGGTTCCTCCGGATCGTCGGAGAGATACCAGCCGCCGAGCGAAACGCTCTCCGTCCCGGCGTTATAAAGCTCTATCCAGTCGGGATGATCGCCGTCGACGTCCCGGAGCCCTGCCGCATTGCGGAGGCAGACCTCGGTGATCTGCACGTTCACGTCGCCGAAGCCGCGCTCCGCGGCAAAGGCGGCGTAGCCCTCGTCGGTATTCGCGTAGCCCGGCGTCGGCCGGTTCGTAACACACCACTCGCCCGAAACGCGGGCGTACGATGTGTCATCCGCGAGGAACGGCGTCTGGACGCAGTCGAGCGTGTTCCCGCCGGCGTCGGTCAGCAGGACGCTTTCCCCGCCCCTGGCGAGCCGGATGGCGGCATAATCCGTCCCCTCCGTCCCGTCGCCGGAGCACCATACGACCGTGAACGCGCCCGGCGCGAGCAGCGTCCCCTCCGGGAACGTGTAGCGCGCCTCGCCCGCCTTGTCGGAAAGGTGCATGCCGGAGAGATCGGCGGTCTCGGCGCCGGTATTTTCGATCTCAATCCAGTCGCAGAGCGCGCCGTTCGGCGCGGTGAAAAGCGTTTCGGCGGCCATGATCTCGCTCAGCCGCAGCGTACCGGTATCCTGCCCCGTGGCGGCGAGATATGCGGCGTACCCTTCGTCGGTGTTCGCATAACCCGGCGTCGGCGCGGTGGAAACCGTGAAGCTCCCGTCGGCCTCGCGCACAATGGACGTATTCTTCCGGCAGCGGAGCGTTTCGATCTCGTCGAGCACCGTGTTGGCGCTGTTCATCAAAAGGAGCGTCTCCCCGCCGAGCCGCCGGAGGGAAAACGGCGCGTACAGCGCGCCGGACGCCTCCGGGTCGCAGTAGACGACGATGTACCCGTCCGCCGGGACCACCGTACCGACCGGGAAGGCGTACTTTGCCTGCGTCACATCGTCCGAAAGGCGGTAGCCGGAAATATTGAAAGGTTTATCGGATGAATTGTGGATCTCGATCCAGTCGCACACGCGCCCGTCGGCGTTGGGGTATGCCGTGTTGGAGCTCATATATTCGCTGATGCGCAGCGGATGCTCCCCGCTCTGCACACGGTCGCTGCCCGCGCCGCGCGAGAGCAGCAGCGCCAGAGCGAGCACGAGCGCGAACACCGCGCACGTCGCTGCAAGGACCGCGATCTTTGTTTTCTTTTTCACCGGAACCATACTCGCGCTCCATTCAAAGAAAAAACTTTCTGTCGGACAAATTTTACTCTATTCCCCCGCCTTTTTCAACCCCTCGGCGTTCAGACGACCTGGAACAGATAGAATTTAAGATAATCCGTCTCCGGCACGCCCCAGAGGATCGGGTGGTCGGGACTCTGTTGGCGCGCTTCGATCTGGCGGAGCTGCACGCTCGCGTCGCGCGCCGCGTCCGCGAGCATGGCGCGGAAAAGCGTGTCGGTCATAAAGTGCGAGCACGAGCACGTCGCCAGATACCCGCCCCGCGGCAAGATCTGCATGGCGCGGCGGTTGATCTCCCGGTAGCCGCGCCGCGCGTTTTCGACCGTCGCGCCGCTTTTCGTAAAGGCGGGCGGGTCGAGAATGATATAGTCCCACGGCTTTTCGCCGCTCTTCCCGAGCTCCGTGAGCAGCTCAAACACGTCCGCCTGCCGGAACTCCATGCGCCCTTCAAGTCCGTTGCGCTCGGCGTTGCGCCGCGCCTGTTCGAGCGCGGACGCGGACACGTCCACCGCCGTAACGCTCTCCGCGCCGAACGCGGCGCAGTGGAGCGCGAAGGCGCCGGTGTGCGTGAAGCAGTCGAGCACGCGCCGCCCACGGGCGAGCCGCCCCGCCGCCGCGCGGTTATATTTCTGGTCAAGAAAATAGCCGGTCTTCTGGCCGTTTATGTAGTCCACATCGAAGAAGATGCCGTTTTCGCAGATCTCCGCGTGGCCGGAGGGATTCGTCTCCAGCCCGAGTGCAGCATACGGCCCCTTGCCGCAGGTCATGCCCTCCTTTTCGCGGATAAGCGATTCGTTGCGCTCATAGATGCACGATACGTTCACGCCGAGCGCCGCAAGCTCCTCGCGCAGCAGCGCATAGAGCATCGCGCGCCGCTGCTCAATGCCGAGCGAGAGCACCTCGCTCACGAGCACATCGCCGTAGCGGTCCACCGTCCAGCCGGGGAAGCCGTCCGCCTCGCCGAAGATGAGACGGCAGGCGGCGAAGTCCTCACCCATGACCTGCTGCCGGTAGGCGAGCGCATACCGGACGCGGCGGCGGAAAAACGCCTCGTCCATCTTGTCGTTCGTGTTGCGTGAAAGGATGCGCACGCGGATGAGCGAGCGGCTGTTATAAAACCCCGCGCCCTGCCAGCGGCCCTTTTCGGTATATACGTCCACGATCTCCCCGTCCGGGCAGGGGTTTCCTTTCGTGAGCACTTCCCCGGCGAACCCCCAGGGATGCCCGCCGCGCAGAGAGCGCGCGGCCTTTTCCGTGACGGTAACGCTTGCAAACGGTCTTTCCATCGTCTGTCCTCCTGTTTTTAACGGTTTATTATACATTATAAATTCCCGTTTGGCGAGAGGTACGGCGAGAAAAACAGCGAAAGCCGCCCGAAAACAGGGCGGCTTTCGCATTTTTACTTGAAGATATCGCGTTCCACCGCCGCGGACACGGCGCGGCAGTTTTCGGCGTACATGGTGACAAAATCGTGGATAAACTCGGGGTAATAGGCGTTTTTCCGCCGGTAGGCGAACGTTTTATATCCCAGCTCCACATCGTGCAGCGGGATGATCTTCATCCGGTTCCCCGGGCTCAGACCGCGGTTCTGGCGCGTGACATACGGCAGTAGCAGCCGCGGAAGGAACGTTGCGCCGACGTCCTGCGCGCAGAGCTGGCAGCGGATGTCGGGATTATCGACGATGAGAACGTTGTTGAGTGTCTCGGCATGCTCCTTGAGTCTCCGCCCGAGCATACAGCCGAGATTCTCGTCGTCCGAGAGCGAGATGAGCGGCAGACCGGAAAGCTCGGCAAGCGTCAGTCCCCCGGAGCATGTGCTCTCCCAGTTTTCGCCGAAATGCCGGTGCAGCAGGTTTTCCGAGGCGATGAGGTATACCTCCTCCTCGCTGAGCACCGTCGCCTCGAGCTGCGGCGAATTCATCTCCCACGTGCTGATGGCGAAATCCAGATACCCGAACAGCAGCCGGTTTTCCAGATTGTCGGCGAAATTCGTCTGGATGGAAATGTCCACGCCGGGGTATTTTTCGTTGTAGCGCCGCAGCACCGCCGGGAGCATGACCGTAGCGCGGGCGTAGGTGATGCCGATGTTGATGTGGCCGCGGACGATGTCCGGCTGCGAGCCGGTCTCGCGCTCGAAGGCCTCCTCCAGCTGCTGCACCTGCCGGAGCATGTACAGCAGCCGCTCGCCCGCCTGCGTGAGCGAGAGGCGCGGCCGCCGGTTGAAGAGCGCGGTGCCGTACTGCGTTTCCAGCCGCTGTATGTGCGCGCTCATCGCCTGCTGGGAGATGAACGCCTTTTCCGCCGCGCGGGAAATGCTCATTTCCTCCGCGACGAGAAGGAAGAATTTCTGTGTATCCGTCATGGCGGCGACCTCCGTAGTTGTTCCACTACATTTTACCGTATTTCCCGAAAATGCACAAGCGCATCCCGCCAAAGCGGGATGCGCCCGTCGGAGGCGCGGAAAGCCGGAGGAAAGCGGCCGGCTTTCCGCAATTGCGAGGGAACAGGGTTACATCATGTTCGGGAGAAGCATCACGATATCCGGGCATGCGGCCAGCAGGAACGTGAACAGGATGTAGATTGCGATGAACGGGAGGCAGCCCTTGAATATCTTGAAGAGCGGTACATCGCACATGCCGTCGAGCACATAGCAGCAAAGGCCGAGCGGCGGGGTCATAAGCCCCATGGCGGAGATGATGACCATCAGAATGCCGAACCACACCGGGCTGTAGCCCATGCCGACGACGACCGGCAGGAAGAACGGCAGCGTGAGAGTGATCATGGTGTAGCTGTCCAGGAAGCAGCCGAGGAAGAGATAGATGAGCAGAATGACGCCGAGAATGCCGTATTTTCCGATCGGGAGATTCACGATGGCCGTGGAAACAATGTTCGGCAGGTTCGTGAGCACGAGGAAGTAGTTGAACATCTTCGCGCCGACCATGATGAACATGAGCATGACGGTCGTCTTGACGGCGTCCACCATCGCGTTGAGAAGGAGCTTCCAGGTAAGGCGGCGCTTCGCCAGCGCATAGATGAGCGAGATGGCGCAGCCGACGCCCGCGGCCTCGTTCGGTGTGACGATGCCGGAGTAGATGCCGCCGATAACGATGACGAACAGCAGCACCAGCGCAACGATACCCTTGAGGCTCTTGAGCTTTTCGATGAACGGGACCTTTTCCTCGCTGCGAAGGATGGTATTGCGGTGGATAAAGCAGTAAATGAAGCAGTAGGCGCAGAACATCAGCGTCAGCACGATGCCGGGCAGGAAGCCCGCGGCGAACAGCTCGCCGACGGAAGTCTCCGCCAACACGCCGTAGTACACGAGAATGACGCTCGGCGGGATCATGATACCGATGGTCGAGCCGGCGGCCAGAACGCCCGTGGAGAAGCCGTCGGGGTAGCGGCGGTCGCGCATGCGCGGGAAGCTGACGGGCTCAAAGGTCGCCGCCGTAGCGAGCGCCGAGCCGGACACGGACGCGAACAGCGCGCAGCCGATCATCGTGGCGATGCCGATGTTGCCGTGGACGCGGCCGCTCCACTTGTCCGCGACGTCATAGGCGTCGTCGCCCATGCCGGTCAGCGCCACAAAGTTGCCCATCAGAATGAAGAGCGGCACGACCGTCATGGAGTACGAGGCGACCGTGCGGAACGCCTCCTTCGCCACGAGGCCGCCGGCGGTGACGGAGTTGAGAACAATGGTGCATCCGGCCAGACCGACAAGGCCGAGGGAGTAGGCAATGGGAACCTTCAGAAAGATCAGCACCAGCAATGCGACGATCGCCAGCACACCCATCGTTGTATAGCTCATTCTTCGGCCTCCTTTTCCGTCGGGAGAAAGATGCGGATCGTGCGCACGACGATCGCGGCTATGGCCACGATCGCGCCGATGCAGATCAACACGTACAGCAGCGTATAGGGGATATGGAGCAGCGCGCTGTGCTCGCCGGTGGCCGCCATCTTTCCGATGCGGATGATGCAGTAGCGCACCATGACGATGTTATAGAAGCACGCGCCGATGTTCGTGAGAACGGAGAAGATCTTCTGCAGGATTTTCGGGAAGCGGTTGTAGAAGAGATCGACCTCCGCGTGACCGCCGAACAGCTCCACATAGGGCAGAGCAAAGAAGACGATCGGGACCATGAGCGTTTCCGAGATCTCGTAAACGCCGATGATCGATCCGCCGCAGGTGCGGATGATGACGTCCGCCATCGTCGCGGCCATCATGAAAACGAGGCAGATGCCGCCGAAATACACCATGAGCCGCGAAAGCGAACCGATCCCTTTTTCGAGTTTGTTGAAAAAAGTCATGTTAACACCCTCTCAGGTAAGCGCTGCGTTTCAGCCTTCGTAGTAGTGGTATTTTTCGATGAGCGTCTGGAGCTGTTCGTAGACTTCCTGACCGGCTTCGCCGTGGTCGGCCAGCCACTGATCGTAGATAGAAGAGCAGGCCTCGCGCCATGTAGCGAGCTCGTCTGCGTCGATCTCAAAGATCTCCACGCCGTTGTCCTTGGCAATCTGGACGTTGGAGACGTAGTCCGTGTCAAAGCCCTTGCCGACGGTGACGCCCGCGTTCAGACCGAACGCCTCGTCCACGAGCGCCTGCAGGTCGGCGGGGAGACGGTCGTAGGCGTCCTGGTTCATTGCGGTGAACCATGCGAGATTGTAGAAGCCGCAGGAGGTGTAGTAGTCAAGAACTTCCCAGAAGCCCCAGTCGTTGATGTTCGCAGTGTTGAAGAGCGTGCCGTCCACGGTGCCGCGGTCCAGCGCGAGATACAGGTCGGTCGCAGCCATGGTGATGGGCGTCGCGCCGAGGGCGGTGAGCGTCTTGGCGCTGGTCTCCTGCGGGGCGCGGATCTGCATGCCCTTGAAGTCGGCCAGAGTCTTGATGGGCTTGCCGTTGGTGTAGACGTTGCCCGGCTCGTTCACGAACACGGACAGGAGCTTGACGTCGGCGTATTCCTTCTGGAGGTTCGCGTTGGTCTCATAAAGCTCCCACACAGCGCGGTTGCAGTTTTCCGCCGACATATCCGCCGGCCAGAGGAACGGCAGCTCGAACACCGTCGTGAGCGGGAAGCGGCCGGTGTTGTTGCCCTGGCAGCCCTGCGTGATTTCCGCAACGCCGTCCACGGCCATGTCGTACTGCTCCGCCGCGGAGCCGAGCGTAGCGTTCGTATAAAGCGTCACCTTCAAACGGCCGTTGGATTTCTCCTCGAGCTGCTCGGCGATGGGCTTGAGATAGTTTTTGTTCGTGCAGTGGGTATCCGCAAAGTAAGAGGAGATG
>CAVEPP010000023.1:7877-11788 GCA_963617605.1 Alloprevotella sp.
GAGGAGATGCGAAGCTCGTATACGGTGTTGTCCGCCGGGGTCGTGCCGGTGTTGGTCGGATCAGAATTCGTGGATGCCGGGGGAGTCGCCGCGCCGCAGCCGGCGAGCAGCAGCAGGCAAAAGCAAAGGCAAAGCACTGCCGCAATGAATCTTTTTTTCATTTTTTCGTCCTCCAATTGTTTTTGTATGATAAATACAGCTCTTTCCTGTATCGATCATTTCATCGGTATCTGCTCAGATCTGCCGTTGCGTGAAGTTTCTTCAGTGTCTCCTCGGGAATACGCGCTTCGGTGTCCACCTCGTAGACGCGGTCGAGCGCTTCATACTTCGACTCGCCGTAGGTGTGGAACGGAAGAAGCGCATAATCCCGTACCGCGGATAGCGGCGCAAGAAATCCTGCGATCGCGCCGATGTCCTCTTCGGTATCGTTGAAGCCGGGGATGACCGGTGTGCGCACGGTGATGTTCGCCTCCGGGAACTCCTCCGACATACGCCGGAGGTTTTCCAGGATAAGCTCGTTTCCCGCGCCGGTCCCCAGCCGGTGCTTTTCGCTGTCCATGTGCTTGACGTCGTAAAGGAAAAAGTTCGTGTGCGGCGCGATGAGCGCCAGCTTTTCCCAGGGCGCGCAGCCCGTCGTCTCCACACAGGTGGACATATGGCGCTCGCGCGCCTTGCGCAGAAGCTCAGCGGTAAACTCCGCCTGTACGAGCGGCTCGCCGCCGCTGACCGTGATGCCGCCGCCGGAGCGCCGGTAAAACGGCTCGTCCAGCTCCAGCTCGGCGAGGATCTCGTCGGAGGTGCGCGCAGTGCCCTGCAGCTGCATGGCCTTGGCGGGGCATGCCCTCACGCAGGTGCCGCACCCGACGCATTTGCTGCGGTCCATGTGCAGCATGCCGTCGTGGTTCGTCACCGCGCCGTGCGGACACACCTTCGCGCAGGTGCCGCACACCGCGCCGCCGAGACATTTTCTTGCGCTGTGGAAAATTTCGCTCTGCAGTCTCTGGGACTCCGGGTTGCTGCACCATTTGCAGCGCAGCGGGCAGCCCTTGAGAAACACGACCGTCCGTATGCCCGGCCCGTCGTGGATGGCGTAGCGCTCGATGTTGAATACGTTTCCCGTCAGCACGGTGTTCCCGCCTCTCTTCTTCCGCCCCCTCAACAGAGGGGGCTCTTTGAAATCATTACATATGCTCGTGTTCCGTGCGGGCGATGATCTCGTCCTGCAGCGCCGGAGAGAGCTCCACAAAGTGCGCCGAGAAGCCCGCCACGCGGACAAGGAGACTGCGGTATTTGTCCGGGTCGGCCTTGGCCTTGAGCAGCGTTTCGCGGTTGACGATGTTGAACTGCACATGCCAGTGCTTCATATCGCACCACGTGCGGATGAACGATTCGAGCGACTGCGTGCCGATCTCGCCGCTGACGACCTGCGGGGTGAACTTGAGATTGAGCAGGCGCGCCTCGTGATCCTTGAACTGGACGTTCTTGGCGTACTTGATCGAGGTGAGCACCGCCGTCGGGCCGTTGATGTCACAGCCCTGCGTGGCGGAAACGCCCTCGGAGAGCGATTTTCTCGCGGTGCGTCCGTCCGGTGTCGCGCCGAGACAGCCGCCGAGACCGACGTGCGACGTGACCGGGACATACGAAATGTTGTCCGTGCCGCCCCACGGGTTGCGGAAGGCGTCGGTCAGCTTGTTCATCTCGATATCCAGCTCGCGGCCGATGATGTCGGCATAGGGGTCGGCATTGCCGTACTTCGGGCAGTTGAGGCAGCGCTGGTGCAGCACCTCGTAGCCTTCAAAGTTTGCGTCCAGCGCGCGGATGAGCTCGTCCATCGTGACGGTCTTATCTTCGTACACGAGCTTTTTGATCGCCGCGAACGAGTCGATCGTCGTGCCGACGCCGATAACGAAGAGGTTGCCGAGACTCACGTCGTTTTTGAACTTGCCCTGTCCCATGTGGATGTCCAGTCCCTGCTCGACGCAGAGATCGTGGAACATCGACTGGAAGGGCGCTGCGAGATAGCGCGGCTTGGTAAGATCGCCGATGGAGCGGTTGACGAACGCATGGTGGAACATGTTCTTCATCTGCGCCACAGCTGCGTTCCAGAACTCTTCCCACGTGGCGAAGTTCCGGGGATCGCCGGTCGCCAGACCGATGCGCTCCCTGCCGCCGTCCACGCAGGGCATGTAGCCGTCGCGCAGCGTCATTTCAATGATGCTCGGGATGTTGAGCTGGCTGCCCTGCGTCATGTAGGTCTCGCGGTTGATAAGACGGACCTCCGCACAGCCGCAGCCGGTATAGTCGAGCGCCTCGGCGTAGGTACCGCCCTTGTAGATGAGCATGGGGACGATATCCTCGTCGTTATAGAGCTTCGGGAAGCCCGTGCCCTCCTTGATGACCTCGACCGTCTTCTGCAGGAACGGTTCCGGCGTCATGCTGTGGATACGCACGGACATATCCGGGAAGTCCAGCGGGAACTCCTTCTTGGACTGAAGGATGAGGAACGAAAGCTCGTTGGAGGCGTCGCGCCCGTCGGGCGTCTGGCCGCCGAGGCACGCCTGCTCAAAATGGGGGTAGCCCTGATAGTTGGAGATAGAGCCGGTCGGCACAAGACGGCGGATGCGGGCGAGATTCAGCCACAGGCATTCGAGCAGTTCGAGCGCCTGCGCGTCGGTAAGAACGCCTTTGTCCTTGTCGGCCTTGAAGTACGGATACAGGTACTGGTCAATGCGGCCGAGGCCCATCTGTCCGGCGACGATCTGCTCGATGCGGGAGAAGGCGTTGGCAAACCACAGCGACTGCAGCGCCTCGCGGAAGCTCTCCGCCGGGTGCGCCGGTACCTTCCGGCAGACGCGGGCGATCTCGAGAAGCTCTTCCTTCCGCGGCGAGGCCGCCGTTTCGGCCAAACGCTCGGCCTCGTCGGCATAGCGCTTCGCCCAGACGAGGATCGCGTCGCACGAGAGGATGGCCGATTCATAAAAGCTCTTTTTGTACATCTCGTTGGGCACCGACATCACGTCGATCCTGTCGAGATGCTCCTGCAGACCGGCGCGCATCCCCAGAATGCCCTGTTCGAGTATTTTCTTATAATCCAGCGCCCAGACAAGGCCGCTGTCCTGCGTGGTGAGGGAGTTCACAACGCCGCGGCAGGCGTAGGGATCGTCATCCTCCCACAGCATCCGGCGCGTATCCTCCGGCAGGCTCGCGTAGTAGCCCTCGTGCCAGGTGCGCCCTGTCCAGTAGGGGATGATCTCTTCGTTCAGGCACTGCAGATCCTCGTCGGCCAGATAGAACTTGCCGCCCTCGCGGTCGGCTACTTTAAAGAGATTCGGCAGCCACGCGCCGCGCAGCTCGGGATAGATGAGCGCGTAGCGCGTTCCTTCACCGATGCGGCCGACGATTAGCTCCTCGTCGTCAATGTGGATGGGCATGTTTTCGGCGCATTTCATCATCGCCTTTGCCCAGCGGATATCGTTCGACTCGCCCTCGGTCTCCTTGAACGACCGGGTGAACCACTTCGCGCGGTCGATGGCCACGCGCGGGGGCTGGTCGAGAATGTGAGCAAGCAGCTTGTTCACACGGCTGTTTTTCACAACGCCGTCGTCGCTGATGCTCAGAACGCCTCTTTCAACATTTTCCTCATGGGGGGTAAGACAACAGCTCATAATACGATCTCCTGTCGGTAGAAATCCACGAAAGTCCGGCCGGACTTCTTGCTTGCTTTTACTATAGAGGAAATCGGTTTCGATTGGAATCGCGGCTTTTTTGTGCGCTTCACAACCTGCGGGTTGTGAAGAATGGCAAAAGAATAAGCCGCTGAACATCGATCCGATATCCAGCGGCTTATCCTTTGTAATAGGGATGAGCAAAACACACATTGAACATCGAGGTCGAAGCGATGCAATAAAGGA
>CAVEPP010000024.1:0-11787 GCA_963617605.1 Alloprevotella sp.
GTCGCGGTGAGCGCGCTTTTCGAGCGCGTATTCCTCTTCCTTCTCGGCAAAATTTTTGACGCTCTGGAGCACGCGGTATGAATAACGCCATTGAGATCGAACATATTTCCAAAAGCTACGGAGAAGCCGTCGTTTTCCGCGATTTTTCCGCACGCCTCCCGCTCGGGGAAACAAGCGTCATCACCGGCGTTTCCGGCGGCGGGAAAACGACGCTGCTGCGTCTCATCCTCGGTCTCGAAACGCCGGACGGAGGCGAGATCGCCGGTGTCCCGGCGCGGCGCGCGGCGGTATTTCAGGAGGACCGGCTCTGCCCGCAGCTCACGGCGCTGGAAAACGTTCTGCTCACCGCCGGACGGAAAAAGGAGCGCGAGGCGCGCGACAGGCTCGCCCGCCTCGGTCTTGGCGATAGTCTCGCCGTTCCCGCCGCGGAGCTCTCCGGCGGGATGCGGCGGCGGTGCGCGCTCGCAAGAGCGCTCTGCGCGGAGTTTGACCTGCTCGCGCTCGACGAGCCGTTCAAGGGCCTGGACGAGGCAAACCGCCGCGCCGCCATGGACGCGGTGCACGCCCTCTCCGGTGACAAAACCGTCCTTCTTGTCACCCACGACGCCGCCGAAGCCGAATTTTTCGGCGGAAACCGGCTTTCTGTCCCTTGACAGCGCGCCGATTCCACGATAGAATACAGGAACTCCAAGGGGGAGTAGTCTGCCGCCATGCGCGGCTGCAAATCAACAGTACTCGGCGGGTCTCCCGCCTGGTTTGCATGAAATGACCAGACCTGCGGACAGAATCGTATTGTCGCTTCTGTCCGCGGGTCTTTTCATCACTACGGAATTATATCAAGGAGGGGTTTTCTTTGAGATTCTATTGCGAAGAAGCCGAAGCCGTACTGCGCGACGTGGACAGCACATCCGAAGGGCTCACGAGCGCAGAGGCGGAAAAGCGTCTCGCGGCCAACGGCAAAAACAAGCTGGCCGAGGGCAAGAAGGACTCGCTCATCAAGCGGTTCTTTCAGCAGATGGGCGACCCGATGATCATCATCCTGCTCGTCGCCGCGGCGATCAGCGGCGTGCTGGCCGTTGTGCAGGGCGAGAGCTTTGCCGACGTCATCATCATCCTCGCCGTCGTCATCATCAACGCGGTGCTCGGCGTCTATCAGGAGAGCAAGGCGGAAAAGGCCATCGAAGCATTGCAGCAGATGTCCGCCGCCACGTCCAAGGTGCTGCGCGACGGGAAGATGGTCACCATCCACAGCGAAGACCTCGTCGTGGGCGACGTGGTGATCCTCGAGGCCGGCGACGCGATCCCGGCGGACGGCCGCATTCTTACGAGCGCCAGCATGAAGATCGAGGAAGCCGCCCTCACCGGCGAGAGCGTCCCCGTAAGCAAATTCATCGATATCATCAACCTTGCGCCCGAGGCGAAGGACGTCCCGCTCGGCGACCGCAAGAACATGGTGTACATGGGCTCCACGGTCGTATACGGCCGCGGCACCGCCGTCATCACCGCCACCGGCATGGACACCGAGATGGGCAAGATCGCGGACGCCCTCTCCAACGCCGAACAGGGCCAGACCCCGCTGCAGATCAAGCTCGGCCAGCTCTCGAAGATCCTCACGTGGCTCGTGCTCGGCATCTGCGTCGTCATTTTCGCGGTGCAGCTCCTGCGCGCGGGCGGCTTCAATTTTGAAGTTGTGCTCAACTCCTTTATGATCGCGGTCTCGCTCGCGGTCGCGGCGATCCCGGAGGGCCTTGTCGCGGTCGTGACGATCGTCCTTTCGCTCGGCGTTACGAACATGTCCCGCCGCAACGCGATCATCCGCCGTCTGACGGCGGTCGAAACGCTCGGCTGCGCGCAGATCATCTGCTCGGATAAGACCGGCACGCTCACGCAGAACCGCATGACCGTCACCGACACCTGGACGGACGATCCCATCCTGCT
This sequence comes from Alloprevotella sp., assembly GCA_963617605.1. Lineage (GTDB taxonomy): Bacteria > Bacillota > Clostridia > Oscillospirales > Oscillospiraceae > Apopatocola. The sequence goes on from CAVEPP010000024.1 coordinate 1,939, forward strand.
CGCCAAGGCCATGGCGCTCTGCAGCGACGCAAAGCGCGGTCTCGGTATGCATACCGCCGAGGGCGAGCCGACGGAGGCCGCTCTCGTCAACCACGCGCACGATCTCCGGCTCTACAAGGATGAGCTGGACGAGAAGTACCCGCGCATCGGCGAAGCGCCGTTCGACTCGGGCCGCAAAATGATGTCCACCGTCCACACCGAGGACGGCAAAACCGTGCAGTACACCAAGGGCGCGACGGAAATGCTGCTCGAACGCTGCTCCGGCTACTGGTACGAGGGCGAGATCCACCCGATCACGGAGGAATATAAGGAGAACGTCCGCCGCCGCGCCAAGGAGTTTGCCGACCGCGCGCTGCGCGTGCTCGGCGCGGCGTTCCGCCCCTGGGACGGCGTTCCGGCGGACTACGAGGCCGAAACGCTCGAGCACGATCTCGTGTTCATCGGCTTCCTCGGCATGATCGACCCCTGCCGCCCGGAGGTCTACGGCGCGATCCGCGAGTGCCGCGAGGCCGGCATCCGCCCGATCATGATCACCGGCGACCATATCGACACCGCCGTCGCCATCGCGCGCGATCTCGGCATCCTCACGGACGACACCCGCGCCATCACGGGTGCGCAGCTCGGCGAGATGAACGACGAGGAGTTTGCGAAGGTCTTTAAGGAAATTTCCGTTTACGCCCGCGTGCAGCCGGAGCACAAGACGCGCATCGTCAACGCCTGGCGCAATGCCGGGTATGTCACCGCCATGACCGGCGACGGTGTGAACGACGCGCCCTCCATCAAGTCCGCCGATATCGGCGTCGGCATGGGCATCACCGGCACGGACGTGACGAAAAACGTGGCCGACATGGTGCTCGCGGACGACAACTTCGCCACGATCGTCGGCGCGGTCGAGGAAGGCCGCCGCGTTTACGACAACATCCGCAAAGCCATCCAGTTCCTGCTCGGTTCAAACATGAGCGAGGTCATCAGCATCTTCGTTGCCACGCTCCTGGGCTTCACGATCCTCGAGCCGGTGCACCTGCTCTGGATCAACCTTGTGACCGACTGCTTCCCCGCGCTCGCCCTCGGCATGGAAAACGCCGAGAAAGACATCATGCAGCGCCGCCCGCGCAGCGCGAAGGCCGGCATCTTCGCCGGCGGCATGGGCGGGGATATCGCGTATCAGGGCCTGATGGTGTCGGTGCTCGTGCTCGCTTCGTACTTCATCGGTCATTTCATGGAGTCCGGCGTGTGGGAGATCCCGGCGAACGGCCTGAGCCCCGACGGTACGACCATGGCGTTCCTCACCATGTCCATGGCGGAAATTTTCCACAGCCTGAACATGCGCTCGCAGCGCGGCAGCATCTTCACGATGGGCTCGCGCAACTGGGCGCTGCTCGCCTCGTCCGTGGCGGCGCTTCTGATGACGACGCTCGTGTGCGAGGTGCCGTTCATCGCCGCGGCGTTCGACTTCACCAGCGTGGAGTTCAATGAGTATATCATCGCTATCGGCATTGGTTTCCTCGTTATCCCGATCGTGGAGATCGTGAAATTCTTCCAGCGGCTGGCTGCCAAGAAGAAAGTCGGACAAAATTAACAATTTGTCTATGCAAATTCCTTTTTGCGTGGTATAATATGCTCACAACCACGAAAGGAGTTGGATGGAATGAAATTCACCATCACGGGCAAGAAGCTGGAAGTCAGCGAGGAACTCCGCGCTTACGCCGAGAAAAAGGTCGGCAAGATCGAGCGCCTTTTCCGCAGCGGGGAGTGCGAAGCCTTCATCACCTTCAGCCGCGAACGCGGTCGCTACACCGCCGAGGTCACTCTCAAAAACAACGGTATGTTCTACCGGGTGAGCGAGACGACCGGGGATATGTTCGCGTCCATTGACTCCGCCTGCGCGTCCATCGAGCGCCAGATCCGCAAGAACAAGACCCGCCTCGAGAAGAAGCTCAAGGCCGGTCCGATCGAGTGGACGGATACCGGTGTCGGCCCCGTGGACGAAGAAGAGGAAAGCGGCGATTTCACCATCGTCCGCACCAAGCGCTTCTCCATCAAGCCGATGACGCCGCAGGAGGCCATCTTGCAGATGAACCTGCTGGAGCATGAGTTCTATGCCTTCCTCAACAGCGAAGACGCAGACGCCTTCTCGGTCGTCTACCGCCGCAAGAACGGCGGCTACGGCCTGATCTCCGATACGGAGGAATAAACGGAAGCACAGGCAGCAAGCCCAATATGCAAAGCCCGGCGGGAGCAATGCTCCCGCCGGGTTCTTGCTATGCCGAAAAGTCGTCTCTCCCTCCGTCAAAAACTTCGTTTTTGCCACCTCCCTCATCAGAGGGAGGTTTTTTATAAGGCCCCCTCTGACGAGGGGGCTGTCAGCGGCACAGCCGCTGACTGGGGGAGAGATATCTTTCGCCGGGGTTTTGCTGTTGATCGCCTGACGAGCAGTTCTTCGGCGTATACGCGCCGGCGGCTCAGCGGTAATACTGCGCCTGCGCGTTCCAGAGCTGCGCATACTCCCCGCTCTCGTCCGCGAGCAGCGCTTCGTGCGCGCCCTGCTGGATGATCTTCCCGGCATCGAACACGACGATCTCGTCGCAGAACTTGCACGAGGAGAGCCGGTGCGAAATGTAAATGGCGGTCTTGTCGCCGACCATGTCGTTGAGCTTTTCGTAAATTTCCGCCTCGGCGATCGGGTCGAGCGCGGCGGTCGGCTCATCGAGAATGAGGAAGGGCGCGTCCTTATAAAGCGCGCGGGCGATGGCGATCTTCTGCCCCTCGCCGCCGGAGACCTCGACGCCGTTCTCGTCAAAATCGCGGAAGAGGCTCGTCTCCGTTCCGAGCGGCAGCGTTTTGAGCCGGTCGCCGAAGCCTGCCTGCTCAAGCGCGGTCTCGGCTCTCGCGCGGTCGTATTCCGGCGCGGCGGCCACATTCTGTCCGAGCGAGAACGCCAGCAGTTGGAAGTCCTGGAACACGACGGAGAACACGTCCATATACTCCCGGTAATTATATTTCCGAATATCGATGCCATTGAGTAATATCTCGCCCTCGGTAGGGTCGTACAGGCGGCAAAGCAGCTTGATGAACGTTGTTTTGCCGCTGCCGTTCGGTCCGACGACGGCGAGTTTTTTTCCGATCTCAAACTTCACCGACAGGTGGCGCAGCGCCCAGGTCTCCGTGCCGGGGTAGCGGAAGGACACGTCCCGGAACTCGATCTCGTACTTGCGGTCGGAGCGCTTCTCGGTCGTGAGCGAGCCCTGATACATCTCGTTCGGCGTATCGAGGAAGGCGAAGAGATCCTGCAGGAAGGAGGCGTTGTTCTGCGCGAGACTGGTGTAGGAAAGAAGCTCCCGGAGATGGCCGGAGAGGGCGGTGAGCGCGGAGACATACTGCACAACGCTGCCCGCACCGAACGCACCCGCGAGCGCCTTCAAACAAACGAAGAGGTACGCCGTCACGGTGAACAGCACCGAGAGCAACGCGCTCACGATCATCAGCACACCGCCGCGTCCCCACGCGAGCTTTGCAAACGGGCCATCCGGGCTGAACGGCGTATCGGACGAAGCGTAGCTCTCGCAGATGTCCTGCTGGTTATACATGCGGATGTCGCTCGCGCGGTCGCGGTCGCGGGTCGCCATATTCGCAAAAAAGTTGAAATACCGGTTGCCGAGCCGCGCGAGAGGCGCAAGCTCCGCGGTGAGCGTCAGCATGCGGTTCGTGCACAGCGGGGCAAGCGCCGTGAACAGTGCGAGCAGCAGCACGAATCTCGTGAGGAACAGCGGATGGTTCAGCACCGTCCATGCCCCGGCGCTCTCCGGCACGCGCTGCGTGAAGAGCGTCACGGTGAGGGCGATCACGCCCAGAATGCCGAACACGGACTTCGGCACATTCATTTCCACATCCATCACGCGGCCCAGGCCGTAGCCGCCCCAGTTTGCGTTCTGGCTGATCTGGGCAAGATCGTCGTGCGTTTTGGGATCGTCCAGCCGGGGGAAATCCATGTCCAGCAGCTTGTTGGCATAGATCTTCTGGATAACGTAGAAGTAATTATCAAACAGAACCGTCTGCCAGCGCTCGAGCGCGGCGGTGATGAGCGGCAGCAGCGCCGCCGCGGCGACGGCGGCAATGGCGAGCACCGTGAGCCGGTGCGCATCGCGCGCACCCGTGAGCTCGCCGATGATCTGCGCGGAAAGCCAGATCAGCACATACGGCGAGAGCGATTTAAAGGCAGCGTAGAGCCAGTTGACCGCGCGCAGCGCGGGTCGTTCGGCGTAAAAGAGCTTCGCTGCGCGGCGCTGCATACGCCACGCCTCTCGCGCGGATATTTTCTTCTTATTCTTCTCTTCCATCTTCTTCGCCCTCCTCCCGGTAATACTTGCTCTGCACTTCAAAAAGCTCGGCATATTTTCCGCCGCGCGCAAGCAGCTCTTCGTGGCTGCCCTGCTCGGCGATGACGCCGCCGTCGATGAGCAATATGCGGTCGCAGAAGCGCGTTGAAGCAAGGCGGTGCGAGATGAACACGCTCGTCCGCCCCTCGGTCATGGCGGCGTATTTCTGATAGATATCGTTTTCGGCGATGGGATCGAGCGCGGCGGTCGGCTCGTCGAGCAGCAGGATGGGCGCGTTCTTATAAAGCGCGCGGGCGAGCATGAGCCGCTGCATTTCGCCGCCGGAGAGCAGCACGCCGTCCTCGAACACCTGGCGGCCGATGTGCGTTTTGAGTCCGTCCGGCAGCGCCGCCACGCGCTCGGTGAGCCCCGCCTTTTCGAGACATTCGCGCACGCGCGCCTCGTCAATATCTTTATCCGTCTGCGCAACGTTTTCCTCGAGCGTCACTTCCAGCACGGAGAACTTCTGGAACACGGCGGTGAAGAGCGTGTAGTACTCCTGCCGGTTGAACTCCCGGATATCCTCGCCGTTTAAAAGCACGCGCCCCTCGGTCGGGTCGTAAAAGCCGCAGAGGAGCTTTACGAGCGTCGTTTTGCCGGCACCGTTCAGACCCACAACGGCAAGCCGCTCACCGGGATGCACCGTGAGATCGATGCCGTGCAGCGTGTCCTTGTCCGCGCCGGGATAGCGGAAGGAGACATGATCGAGCCGCAGCTCGTATTTCCCGTCCGGGCATTCCGGCAGGGGCTTGCCGCCTTCCATGCGGAAGGGCTCCGGCAGCTCAAGATATTCGCGGATGGCGCACAGCTCCAGGCTCTGCCGGCGCAGCGTACCGAGCTCGGCGAGGACGCCGTTGAGCTGTTCGGCATACGCGCCGACGGCGGAGAAGCACAGCAGAAATTCGCCCGCTCCCATTCCTCCGGCAAGCGTCTGGCGCAGCAGGAAGTAATAGGCAAGGCCGTTGCGCACGGCAGTGAGCACGGCGTCCATGACGTTCGTCCAGAAATACACCCGCTCGCGCCGCTCGACGAAAGCGTCGAACGCGCGGAGCGTTTTGCTGTATACGTCTTCGAGCCAGGGACGCATGCCGAAAATGCGGATGTCCTTGCCGAGAACGGTGCTCTGCGCCTTGCTCGAAACATAGTCCATGCGCTTTTCGAGCGCGGCAGCCTCGTCGCGGTGGCGGTAGCCCCACTCGTTGATGCGCCGGTTGACGAAATATTCCGCCGCGGTCGTCACGGTGAGCGCGGCGAGAAGCCACGCGCTCGTATTCGTGAGCAGCAGGAGGTATACCACAAAGCTCAGCGCCGCGGCGAGAAGCCGCTGTTCGTCTACCCAGAACGCCTCGCCCGCGCAGCGGTTGTTGCTGACGGCGCGGTCGGCCCGCTCCTGCATTTTGAGGACTTCCGGATCCTCGGTGAGCGGATAGGACATCACGCAGGTCTTATAATGCAGCTTGCGGACGAGCGCGAGACGCACATCCACCTGCGCGAACATCGGCCCGTTCTCCAGATATCCTTTGCCTGCCGAGCACACAAGCAGCGCCCCGGCGAGCACGGCGATCGTTGCAAGAAGGCGGGAAACGGAAGCGCCCTCCTCCACGCAGCAGACGATCTCCGGCGCGAGCAGCAGACCGGAAATGCCCGTGCCCGCAACGGCGAGCGCCTTTACCACCACGAGGATCGGCACATCGTCCCGGTGCACCGCGTGCGCCTGCCGCAGCATCCAGAGCATGTTCTGCCCCAGACTGTAGCGCGGCTTTTTCGTTTTTTCTTTCATCGAAACCACCTCTTCTTTGCGAGGATAACACTATCATAAAACTTCGTCCCCGGCGCGAACCGGGGACGAATCGTATATTTCCGGGGATGAACCGTTTCACTCACACCTGCGGGAGCAGGATTTCGGTCGTGAACGCGCCGTCCTCGCTGTTGCGGGAGAGATACCCGTCCAGCCGCGCGACGATATCGTCGATGCGCACGAGACCGAAACCGTGCCCCTCGCCCTTCGTGGTGCGGAAGCGCCCACCGGTCTTTTCCAGCTTCTTTCCGGCGGTGAAGTTTGTAAACGAAATATAGAGCTGCGTGCCCTTCATATCCATGTATACGCGGATAAGCCGGTCTTTTTCCGGCAGAGCCATGCTCGCCTCGATGGCGTTATCGAAGAGATTGCCGAGAATGCAGCAGAGATCGAGCTCGGACATTTTGAGCTTCACGGGGATGTGCGCGTCGGCCTGCACCGTGATGCCGCGCGATTTGGCGAGGGAAATTTTGCTGTTCAAAATGGCGTCCGCCATGGCGTTGCCGGTCTTGACGACGGTGTCCACGGTGTTCAAATCGGTGTCCAGCTCGTCGAGATAGGCGCGGATGGCGTCCAGATCGCCCTTGGCGGCGAACGCCTTGAGTACCTGAATATGATTGCGGTAGTCGTGCCTCCAGCCGCGGATCTGGCGGTACATGTTCTCTACCTCTTTATAATGCGTGTCCACCAGCTCGCGCTGGTAGGCTTCGAGCTGTTTATCGACGCGGCGGGAAAAAAGGCTCATGCTCTCACCTCTCAATGGTACGCGATAATGGCGCGGTTGAGCGCTTCGTAAGCGCCGCGCGGCAGCGGGACGGCCGCGCCGTCGGATAAAATCGCGTCCGTTTTCGTCACGCGGCGGATGTAGGAAAGATTCACGATCGCCGCGCGCCCGATGCGTAAGAACCGCTCGTCCAGCTCGTCCGAGAGCGCGCCGAGCGCTTTCTTCACGGTATAGTCGCGCTTTGCGTGTACCGTGGTGTAGTTTTTCTCCACGTCCAGATAGCGGATCTCATAAAGCGGCACGCGGAAGATCTCGCCGCCGCACTCGAGCGTGAGCGCGCGGCTGTCTGAGCGCAGCTTCGCCGCGGCGCGGTCGAGCACCTCGAAGAGCTTTTCCCGGTGGACGGGCTTCACAAGATAGTGCAGCGCCGCCACGTCATACCCCTCGGCGATGTAGTCCGTGTACCCGGTGATGAAAACGATCTGCACGGCGGTATTCTCCGCGCGGACGCGCTTTGCCATCGTCACGCCGTCCATGCCGCCCATCTCCACATCGAGCAGCAGGAGATCGAAATTCTTGTCCTCATCGTAGGCGAAGAGGAACGCCTCGGCGGAGGGGAACAGCTCGAGCGCGATGCTCTCGCCCCGGCTCTCTCCCCATGCGCGGACATACTGCGCAACGAGCTGCGCGTCCTCGGCGCGGTCATCGCAGATGGCGGCTCTCATATTCTCCCTCCTCACGGTGTTTTTTCCATAGTATTCAATTCGCAAACGCTTGTCAAATCAAAATTCCATGTGTTATACTAAATTATTATGGAAAAGATGATGCATTCGTATATAATCTCCGGTGACGGAGACGCAGCGCTAAAGCGCGCGCGGGAGATGGCGGCGGCGGCGCTCTGCGAGAGTACCGGCGCGGCAAAGCCCTGCCGCGCGTGCCGCCACTGCCGCAAGGTGTTTCAGGGCGCGTTCCCCGGTATCCACCCGGACGTGGCGCTCGTCGAGCGCGCGGCGGATAAATCCGGCAAGCTGCGGCGCGAGATCACCGTTGACCAGATCCGCGCGCTCGCCGTGGACGCCGCCGTGCTGCCGAACGAGGCCGACGGCAAGGTATACATCTTTCCCGAAGCGGACACGATGAACATCGCCGCGCAGAACGCCTTTTTAAAGCTGCTCGAAGAGCCGCCGCGAGGGGTCATGTTCCTTCTCTGCGCCGAGAGCCGCGAAAAGCTGCTCGAAACGGTGCAGTCACGCTGCGGCGAGATCCGGCTCGCGGCGGGCAAGGCCGCGCCGGAAAACGAGCGCGCCCGGGGCTTCCTCGAAGCGCGGCTCGACCGCGCGGAGCTTCTGCGCTGCTGCACGGCGATGGAAAAGCTTGATAACGCGCAGCTTCTCGAGGTCGTTACCGCCGCGGAGGAGCTCGCCGTAAAGCTCGTCTCCGACCGGCGGGAGCTTCTCGCACTGGAGGCCTTTCTCCATCGCGCGGAGGAATATCTCCGATTGAACGTCGGCACAAAGCACGTGACCGGTTATCTATCCACCTATCTGCCGGACGGCGAATGACGCCCCGGCGCTCACACATCAGGAAATGAGGAAAATTCCGTGACAGAAGTAATCAGCATAAAATTCCGCGGCCGCGGCAAGTCGTACTATTTCGACCCCGCCGGCGTGACCGCGAGGACGGGCGACACGCTCGTTGTGGAAACGTCCAAGGGCATGGAGCTTGGCGAGTGCGTCAAGGGCAACCACATGGTCGAGGACGGCGACTGCGTGCAGCCGCTGCGTCCCGTCGTGCGCCGCGCCACGCCGGACGATCTGCGCATCGCGGAGCTCAACCGCAAGCGCGAAAAGGAAGCGCTCGGCATCTGCCGGGAGCTTATCGAAAAGCACAAGCTCGAAATGAAGCTCGTAGACGTCGAGTGCTCGTTTGAGGGGAACAAGATCCTCTTCTTCTTCACCGCCGACGGGCGTGTGGACTTCCGCGAGCTCGTAAAGGATCTCGCGGGCGTGTTCCGCACGCGCATCGAGCTGCGGCAGATCGGCGTGAGGGACGAGGCGAAGATGCTCGGCGGTCTCGGTATCTGCGGACGGCCCTTCTGCTGCCATCAGTTCCTGGACGACTTCCAGCCCGTCAGCACCAAGATGGCGAAAACGCAGTCGATGTCGCTCAACCCGGTGAAGATCTCCGGTACGTGCGGGCGGCTGATGTGCTGCCTGCGCTATGAGCAGGAGGCGTATGAGGACCTTCTGAAGCACGTGCCGAAAAACGGCGCGTTCGTCCAGACCGAGGACGGCTATGGCAATGTGACGCTCGTCAATCTCCTGCGCCAGAACGTCAAGGTAAAGCTCGACGGCCCGGGCGAGGCGCAGATCCGCACCTATGATGCCGACGAGATCGCCGAGATCCCCGGCGGTCGCCCGGCGGAGGGCCAGCCCCTGCCCGACCTTCTCCGCAACAAGCCCAAAAAGGTCAAGGAAGAGATCGCCGAGCCAGAGACGAACGGCTGGATCATGCCGTCGATGATCGTGGAGGACGTGCGCACCGCGCCCGCCGCGCCGCAGAGCGCGGAAAAGCCCTCCGGCGAGAAGAAGAACAGCCGCTCCCGCCGCCGGAAGCGCGGCGGCCAGAGCGCCGAAAAGCGCGCGGACAAGCCCGAACGCACCGAAAGAGCCGAGCGTCCGGAGCGCACCGAGCGCGCGGAAAAGAAGCCGGAGCGCGGCGAGAAAAGGCCCGCCGGAGAAAACCGCAGCGCGCGCCGCGGCGGGGAAAAGCCGCCGGTGAACGCCGCCCCCGCCGGGGACAAGGCCGAGCGCACCGACAAGCCCCGCCGCAATAACCACCGCCGCAGAAAGCCCCGGCCCAAGACCGACGGCGGCGAAGCAAAGGCGTAAACGCTTCAAACAAACCCCACTCCGTTGAGGGGTTTGTTTGAGGGGATAGCGGCTCGCCGC
>CAVEPP010000025.1:0-11755 GCA_963617605.1 Alloprevotella sp.
CGGCCAGAAAAGCGCGCCGCAGGCGATGTCCAACGCGCCGCTTGCCCCGGAGGTGAAGAGCACCACGCCCATTTCTTCCCCGGCCCGGCCCGCTCCGTCCGCCGCGAGCGCGCCGCGCAAGGATTTCTTCCGCACGATGGACGCGGGCACGTTCCGGCAGACGTACTCTGCCGCGCCCACCCGTCCGTCGGGCGCTTCCGGCGTGCGCGACAGCGCGCCCTACCGCGCCGCTTCCCCCGCCGCGCCGAAGCCGGTCTCTCCCGCGCCGGCATCTGTGCCGGTGCGCACGTATACGCCGGACATCCCGTCCGCGGGCGCGCCGCGCGCGCCCATCCCCGCGCCGGAAGCACCGGTCTCCCCGGCCGTTTCCGCCGCGCCGGCCGAAAAGAACACCCCCGCCCCGGAGACAGCGGCAGAGACTGTGCCGGAGCAGACGGTGCTGGACGAGACCTTCCGCGCCGAGCCCGTGCGCTACATCGGCGAGGCGCTGAACGTTTACATCCTGCTTGAGCAGGGCGACAAGCTCCTGCTCATCGACAAGCACGCCGCACACGAGCGCATCCTTTTCGACAAAATGCGCCTGAACGAAAAGCCGCTCATGCCGCAGGAGCTTCTGGAGCCCCAGCCGTTCAACACCGACCCGGACGGCGCGGCGCTTCTCGAGGCAAACGCCGCGCTCCTCGCGCGGCTCGGCTTTGAGCTGGACGCGTTCGGCGATACCGCGTTCCTCATCCGCGCCGTGCCCGCGCAGCTCGACGCCGCCTCCGCCGTGCCGCTGCTCGAGGAGCTGCTGGAAAAGCTGCGGGAGGGCCGGTCGCTCTCGGCCTCCGACGTATGGGAGCGCCTCGCCGCAACGGTGGCGTGCAAGGCTGCGATCAAGGGCGGCTGGGTCACGGAGCGGGAGGAGCTTTTGGCGCTCGCGGAAAAGGTGCTCGCCGGAGAGGTGACGCACTGTCCGCACGGCCGCCCGGTGATGACGGTGTTCACCCGCGCCGAGCTGGACAAGCGCTTCGGGAGGATCGTGTGACATGTACCGCGATCTGACGCGCGGGAACATTCTCCGCTCGCTCCTTCTCTTCGCGCTGCCGATGCTCGCCGGGGACATTCTTCAGCAGCTCTACAACATTGCCGACACGCTCATCGTTTCGCGCGCCATCGGGCGCGACGCGCTCGCCGCCGTGGGGAGCGCGTATACGCTTATGATCTTCCTCACGTCGATATTGCTGGGGCTTTCGATGGGCGCGGGCGCGCTCTTCTCCATCTGCCGCGGGCGCGGCGACGAGAGCGGTCTCCGGCGGAGCATCGTCCATGCGTTCGGGCTCATCGGCGTGTGTACGCTCCTTCTCACGGCGCTCGCCTACGCGCTCTTGCCCGCCATTCTGCGGCTATTGCAGGTGCCGGAGGGCGTTTCGCCGCTCATGCGGACATATCTTGCTGTGATCTTTGCCGGTATACCGGCGACGTTCCTTTATAACTTTTTCGCCTGTCTCCTGCGCTCGGTCGGCAACAGCATGACGCCGCTCGTCTTTTCCGGCATTTCGGCGCTCGGCAACGTGGCGCTCGATCTGCTGTTCGTGCTCGTTTTCCCGTGGGGCGTGGCGGGCGCGGCGTGGGCGACGGTCATCGCGCAGTATTTTTCCGGGCTGGGGCTCGCCGTTTTCACGCTGCGGCGCTGCCGCGACCTGCTGCCGAAAAAAAGAAGAGCTGCGCTTTGACGCAGCCCTTCTGCGCGAGATCTTCTCGCTCTCCTCGCTCACGTGCGTGCAGCAGTCGGTGATGAATTTCGGCATCCTGATGATCCAGGGTCTCGTGAACTCGTTCGGGGAGATCGTCATGGCGGCGTTCGCCGCGGCGGTGAAGATCGAGTCGTTCGCGTATATGCCGGCGCAGGATTTCAGCAACGCCTTTTCCACGTTCGTCGCGCAGAACTTTGGCGCGCGGCAGACCGGGCGCATCCGCGCCGGGATCCGACGCTCGTTCGCGCTCGTGCTCGGCTTCTGCGCGGTCATTTCCGCGGCGGTGCTGCTCTTTGCCTCCCCGCTCATGCGTCTTTTCATCCCTGCAACCGATACGGAGGTCATAGCCGAGGGCGTTTACTATCTCCGGTGCGTCGCACCCTTCTACTTCGGCATCGGGTTTCTCTTCCTCTTCTACGCGCTTTACCGCGCGGTGAAAAAGCCTGCGATGTCCGTGGTGCTGACAGTCGTGTCGCTCGGCACGCGCGTCGCGCTTGCGTATCTCACGGCCGGGACGCTTGGCGTCACCGGCATCTGGGCCGCGATCCCCATCGGGTGGGTGCTTGCGGATATCACCGGCGCGGTCTATTACTTCCGGAAGCGGAAAGCGCTGCTGCCGGAAACCAAATAAAAAAGCCTCCCCTGTGTAAGGGGAGGTGGCAAAAACGATGTTTTTGATGGAGGGGTTGTCAAAACAATCCCTCAGTCAGCCTTACGGCTGACAGCTCCCTTTACACAAGGGAGCCTTGAAAAGGTACTTACTTATTATAATAGAGTATTCCAAGGCACCCCGGCCCGCAGTGGCCGGAGATGGTGCTGCCGGCGAGCGTGTGGTGGATTTCTTCAAACCCGCCGTACTCACGCAGGAGCTTCTCGACGTTCTCCACAATCTCCATATCCACGCCGGAGTCGGTGATGAACACGCGCTTCGTATCGAGATCGTCGTGATCCTTGATGCGGTCGGTCACATAGTTTTCGATCGCCTTGGCAAGCGTGCCGCGGTATTTCTTCGCAACGCTCATCTGACCCTCATGCACCTCGATGCAGGGCTTGAGCTTCAAAAGGTTCGCGCCGAGCGCCGCAACGGTCGAGCACCGGCCGCCCTTGCGCAGGTATTCGAGCGTATCGATCACAAAGCTGACGTTCAGCTTCTCCCGGCGCTCGTCGAGAATGGCTTTGATCTCCTCGCCGGACTTGCCCTCGCGGGCGAGCAGCGCACCGTCGATCACAAGATGGCCGATGCCGGTGGAGAGATTGCGCGAATCGACGACGAACACGCGTCCCGGAAATTCCTTTGCGGCGTCGCAGGCGTTCTGGAAGCATGCGGACATATCCGAGGAGATCGTGAAATGCACGATCTGGTCGTGGGTCTTGAGTTCCTCGCCGAAGAAATCGAGATAGTCGGCAATGGACACCGCCGCCGTGCCGCAGAGCTTTCCCGTGCGGTTCGTGTACGCGAAAATGTCTTCGCGGGTGCACTCGATCCCGTCGCGCAGCGCGCGGTCGTCCATAAGGATATAGAGCGGCGTGATCTTTACGTCGTACTGCTCGATCAGCTCGCTCGTAAGGTCGCAGGTGCTGTCGGCGGAAATACGGATCTTCATTGGCATTACGGCTCCTTTTCCGAAATAGTTCACATAGAGTTAACACGATGCTAAGGATTATAGCAGAGGTGTAAAATTTTGTCTATGAACAATCCTACAGTCATTGTCATCACAGGGCCCACGGCTTCGGGCAAAACGTCGCTCGGCGTAAGCCTTGCGCTCGCGCTCGGCACGGAGGTCGTGAGCGCGGACTCGATGCAGCTCTACCGCGGCATGGATATCGGCTCGGCCAAGCCGACGCGCGAGGAGATGCGCGGTGTGCCGCATCACATGATCGACGTTGCCGATCCCGGCGAGGACTACAGCGTCAGCCGCTGGATCGAGAGCGCGGCAGCGTGCTGCGATGCGCTGCTTGCCGAGGGCAAAACGCCCGTCATCGTCGGCGGGACGGGGCTTTATATCGAGTCTCTTTTATCCGGGCGGGATTTTTCCGCCGCGCCGGGCGACTCCGGCGTGCGCGAAGCGCTCGGCGCGGAGTATGAAGCGCTCGGCGGCGCGGCGTTCCGGGAAAAGCTGCGGCTGGTCGATCCCGAACGAGCGGAAAAGCTCGCGCCAGGCGACAAAAAGCGGCTCGTTCGCGCGATGGAGGTATATACGCTCACCGGCGAGACGATCACCGCGCACGACGCTCGTACAAAGGCACTCCCGCCGCGGTATGCTTCCCGGCGCTTTGCACTCACCTGGAACGATCGGGAAACGCTCTACGCGCGCATCCGGCAGCGCGTGGACGAAATGGTCGCCGCGGGGCTTTTTTCGGAAGTAGAGCGCCTGCTCGACGCCGGGCTTTCGGATTCCTGCACCGCGATGCAGGCCATCGGCTACAAGGAGATCGCCGCGGCGATCCGCGGCGAGTGCTCACCGGAGGACGCCGTTGAGACCGTGAAGCGCGAATCCTGCCGCTATGCCAAGCGCCAGCTCACCTGGCTGCGGCGCGACAAAGACCTTATATGGCTGCCGCGGGAGGAGTACCCAACGGAGGCCGATCTTCTCGCCGCTGTCCTCGAAAATTAGCGCAAACGCCGAAAAGCATGCCGACATGCTTCGACCGGCTTTTCGTACCGCTCTCTTTACAATAAGGGAACACGCACCCGTGTGCGTGAATACTTATCACAAGGCCGGAGACCCCGGCGAAAGGGAGCTTTTATCATGCAAAAAACACAGAATCTGCAGGACCTTTTCCTCAACCAGACCCGCAAAGACAGACAGAGCGTGACGCTCTTTCTCATGAACGGCTTTCAGATGCGCGGCATCGTGCGAGGCTTCGACAGCTTCACGGTCGTGCTGGAAACCGACGGGAAGCAGCAGCTCATCTACAAGCACGCGATCTCCACGCTCGTCCCGTCGCAGTCGGTCGATATGACCGGCGGCGCGAATACATAAGAGCGCGTGAAGCGCTCGGAGCTGCCGCTGCTCCTGCCCGGCGCCGTGCTGCTGCTCGCAGCGGCGGCGTATGCCCTGCTCTTTTTCACATCCCGCGCCGAGGAAGTCCCGACGGCGGTGTGTACCGCCGCGCTCTGGCAGGACACGCTGCCGCTCGAGGGCGTTGTCCGGCGCGGGGAGACGCTCATCGCCGCGCCGGAGGGGCGGCTCGTCCCGCTCGTTTCGGAGGGGACGCGCGTCGCGGCCGGGGAGCCGGTCGCGCTCGTGAGCGAGGACGGCGCGGCGTATTTCCGCGCCGCGCTCCTTCTGCGCGTGCGCGCGGAGCTCGCCTCCGACACGCTGCCCGGATCCGGCGGACAGGCTCTGCGCTCGCTTTCCGGATCGCTCGCCCGGCGGGACTTTTCCGCGCTCGGCGCAGCTTTGCCGGAAGCGCGGCGTGCGCTTGGCTATGCCGCGACGGGCGGCAATGCCCTCCGGCAGGAGGAGGAAGCGCTCGTTTCCGCTGGAGCGGAGACGGCGATCGTCCGCGCCCCGTGCGCGGGGTATTTCTCCGCCGGGGCGGACGGCGCGATGACCATCGTATCCGACAGCGGCTGGACGTTCACCGCGCCGCTCAACGAAAAGACCGCGGCGCGTCTGCCGGACGGCGGCAGCGCCGTGCTCCTTCTGCCGGACGAAACGCGCGTCACCGCCGCGGTGCGCCGGACGGACACTGGAGAGGCAGTCTTTTCCTGCGGTACGCACCTGGGGAGCGTTCTTTCCCTGAACGAGTGCACACTCACCGTGCTTCTGGCCGAATGTCGGGGCTTCTCCGTGCCGGAATTGGCGGTCATGCAGGGTGAGGACGGTGACGTCGTCTGCCGCGTATCCGGTCCGGTGCGGGAATATGTCCCGGTCACGGTGCTCGCGCGGCGCGGCGGCGCGGCGCTCGTCGCCTCGCCCATGCTGCGCGGCGGCAGCACCGTGCTGCTTTTCCCGGCGGCGGAGACTGCAACATCCTAGAGTAAAATACCCTTATTTCCCCTTTAAAATCCTTTCGGGAGGACAGAAAGATATGAGCATCACCGAAAATGTGCGCATTGCCCGGCAGAAGATCAACGCCGCCGCCGAGAGCGCCGGGCGCTCCGGCAGCGAGGTGCGCCTTCTCGCCGCCACGAAGATGAACGGCCCGGATGCCGTGCAGGAGGCAATCCGCGCCGGGGTGGATATCTGCGCGGAAAACCGCGTACAGGAGTTTCTTTCCAAAAACGCCGTGAACGCTTATGCCCCCTGCTGCGTCCATTTCATAGGGCATTTGCAGAAAAACAAGGTGAAATACCTCGTCGGCGCGGTGGAGCTGATCCACTCGGTCGATTCCCCGGAGCTGATGGACGCGATCTCGCGCCGCGCCGTCTCGCTCGGCACCGTGCAGGACGTGCTGCTGGAGGTGAACATCGGCGGCGAGGCGTCCAAAAGCGGCGTTTCGCCGGACGGCCTCGAGGCGCTTCTCGCCCACGCTGCGCTCTGCCCCGGCCTTCGCGTGAAGGGATTGATGACGATCCCGCCCGCCGCGAGCGCCGGAGAAGAAAATCGTTGGTATTTCCGACGAATGTACGAGCTTTTTGTTGACATCCGCCGGAAAACATACGATAATGTAACAATGGCTGAGCTGTCGATGGGTATGAGCGGTGACTACGAAGAAGCCGTGCGCTGCGGCGCGACCATCGTCCGTCTGGGAACGGCGCTGTTCGGCCCCCGGAATTACGATTTGCAGGAGGCGCCCCCGTATGGGACTATTGGATGAGCTGAAAAAACTGACGAAACCCTACGACGACGAGGATTATCTCGAAGAAGATCTCGCCGAGCCGGTACGCGCGCCGGGCCGCGCGGCGGACGCGCGCTCCTACGCTTCCTATGCCGAAGCGCCGCGCAGCGCTGAGCCTGTGCAGCCGACCCGCCGGCCGTATGTATTCTCCAACCAGCGCGCCGCGCGGCAGCAGCAGGCCGCCGACCCCTACGCGCAGCAGGACTACGGCTACGCCCAGCAGGGCTATGCGCCGCAGGGCTACGCGCCCGATCCTTATGCCCGGCAGGGCTACGCGCCCGATCCTTACACCCAGCAGGGCTATGCCGCGCCCTCCCGCCAACAGAGCAGCGCGCAGCCGAAGCTGCTGCTCGTGCATCCCGACCGGTTTGAGCAGGCCGCGGACATTGCCGACCGCATTGCCGAGCGCAACGCGATCGTGCTCAATCTGGAGACCGCGCCGAAGGATCTGACCCGCCGGATGCTCGACTTTCTCTCGGGCGTTACCTACGCGCTCGGCGGCAAGGTCAAGAAGGTCTCCGGCAGCACCTACATCATCACCCCCGCCGGGATGGACTTCATGGGCGACAGCGGCGATGCCGTTGAGTCCAAGGAGAAATACTTTTAATTGAGCGTTTCCGCGCCATACGGCGCTGACGGATAGTAAGCAGAATCCGGAAAGGAGTAGAAAGATATGATCACTGCCCAGGACATCCGCGAAAAATGTTTTGAGAAGGCCCGCATCGGCGGGTACGCCATGGACGAGGTCGATGATTTTCTCGATGAGCTCGCCAATGACGCCGCCGCCTCCCAGAAGGAGATCGCCACGCTCAACGCGAAGATGAAATATCTTGCCGACAAGATCCGCGAGTATCAGGGCTCGGAGGAGGCCATGAACATGGCGCTCGTCTCCGCGCAGAAGCTCGCCAAGAACATTGAAGAGGACGCCCGCGCCAAGGCGGAAGCCCTCGTCGCCTCGGCACAGAAGGAAGCCGACGAGATCCTCGCCGCCGCCAAAGCCGAGTCGGACCGCACCATCGGCGAGATCGAGACCAAGCGCAAGGCGGAAGAGCTGCGCTACCAGAAGGCGCATGCCGCCGCCGCGGAATACATCCAGAAGGTCCGCATGCTGCTCGACCGTGAGCAGACCTTCCTCACCACACTCGCCGACGCCGATCTTACCGGCGCGGTCGTGACGCCCGCCCCCGCCGCGAAAAAGGCGATCGCCGCTCCCGCGGAAGAGGTCGAGGCCGAGCCCGTCGAGGAGGAAGTCCTCCCCGCCGCCGAGGAACCGGAAGCCGAGCCGGAAGTCGAAGAAGAGGAATCCCCTCTCTATCCGGACGCCGCCGAGGACGAGCAGGACTACGTCAAGGCGTTTGAAAACGCTGTCTACCAGACCCCCGAGGCCGCCGACGAGGATGCGCCGACGATCAAATTCTGATTTTATGCTATAAAAGGCGGCACCACATAATTCGGCGAGAGCGGGCGGCGAGGGATTTTGCGATCGAAAATAGGCGCTTTCCCGCAGCAATACTTTGTGTATTGCAAGGGGAAGGAACGACTTTTCGGCGCAAAAGCGCCGCCGAACGCCGATGACGACATTGTGCGGTGCTGCCTAAAGAAAAACACAACAGGGCGGGGCTATGACGGCCCCGCTCTGTCAGCGAATGGAGAGAATTGCACAGCTATGGACTACAATGCCACCGTAAATCTGCCGAAAACCGCCTTTCCCATGCGTGCCGGTCTGCCCGCGCGTGAGCCGGGCATGCTCAAATCCTGGTACGACATGGATCTTTATCATGAGACCCTCCGCCGCAACGAGGGCAAGCCCCTCTTCATTCTGCACGACGGCCCTCCGTTCTCGAACGGCAATCTGCACATGGGCCACGCGCTGAACAAGTGCCTGAAGGACTTCATCTGCCGCTACAAATCCATGACCGGCTATAAAGTCCCCTACACCCCCGGCTGGGACAACCACGGCATGCCCATCGAGTCCGCCATCATCAAGGAGCAGCGGCTCAACCGCAAGGCCATGAGCGTGAGCGAGTTCCGCTCCGCTTGCCACCGCTATGCCGAAAAGTACGTCGGCATCCAGCGCGAGGGCTTCCAGCGTCTCGGCGTGCTCGGCGACTGGGATCATCCGTATCTCACCATGGATCCGAAGTTTGAGGCCGAAGAGGTCAAAGTGTTCGGGAAGATGTACGAAAAGGGCTACATCTACAAGGGCCTCAAGCCCGTGTACTGGTGCCCGAGCGATGAGACCGCTCTCGCCGAGGCGGAGATCGAGTATCAGGACGACCCCTGCACCACGGTGTACGTCAAGTTCCCGATGCACGACGATCTCGGCAAGCTCTCCCACATCGACCACAGCAAGCTCTGCTTCCTCATCTGGACGACGACGATCTGGACGCTGCCGGGCAACCTCGGCATCAGCCTGCATCCGAGAGAGAGCTACGCGCTCGTGAAGGCCGACAACGGCGAGATTTACATCGTTGCCGAAGCGCTCGCCGAGAAGGTCATGCGCGTCGGCGGCATTGAGAAGTATGAGATTCTCGAAACGCACCCCGGCTCGTTCTTTGAGAACATGCTCGCCGATCACCCGTTCCTGCCGAAGACGTCCCGTCTGCTCAACGCTGAATATGTCACGATGGACTCCGGCACGGGCTGCGTCCACACCGCGCCCGGCTTCGGCGCGGACGACTACCAGACCTGCCGCCGCTACGGTATGGACATGATCGTCCCCGTGGACGATCAGGGCCGCCACACCGATTACGCCGGCAAGTACGCCGGCATGAAGACCGAGGAATCCAACCCGGTCATTCTCGAGGATATGCGCGAGAGCGGCATGCTCTTTGCGAGCGAGGACATCGTCCACAGCTACCCGCACTGCTGGCGCTGCCACAAGCCCATCATCTTCCGCGCCACGCCGCAGTGGTTCTGCTCGGTCGATACGTTCAAGGACGACGCCTGCGCCGCCGCGGACAAGGTCATCTGGCATCCCGGCTGGGGCCATGACCGCATGCTCTCCATGATCCGCGAGCGCGCCGACTGGTGTATCTCCCGCCAGCGCCGCTGGGGTCTGCCCATCCCGGTGTTCTACTGCGCCGACTGCGGCAAGCCCGTCTGCACGCCGGAGACCATCGAAAAGGTCTCCCGTCTCTTCGGCGAGCACGGCTCGAACATCTGGTTCGACGCCGAGGCGAAGGACCTTCTGCCGGACGGCTTCACCTGCCCGCACTGCGGCGGCAGCACCGGCTTCACCAAGGAGACCGACACGCTCGACGGCTGGTTTGACTCCGGCAGCACCCACATCGCCTCCATGCTGCTCGACGCCCCCGGCGTATGGCCGGCGGACGTGTATCTGGAGGGCGGCGATCAGTACCGCGGCTGGTTCCAGTCGTCGCTGCTGACCGGCGTTGCGGTGCGCGGCGATGCGCCCTACCGCGAGGTGCTCACCCACGGCTGGACCGTGGACGGCGAGGGCCGCGTCATGCACAAGTCTCTCGGCAACGGCATTGCCCCGGGCGACATCATCCCCAAGTACGGCGCGGACATCATCCGTCTCTGGGCGGCGAGCGCCGACTATACGCAGGACATGCGCTGCTCGGACAACATTTTCAAGCAGCTCTCCGATAAGTATCTCAAGATCCGCAACACCGCGCGCTACATCCTCGGCAACCTCGACGGCTTCGATCCCGCCGAGAGCGTCGCCTTTGCGAACATGCTGCCGCTCGATAAATGGGCCGTCAGCCGTCTGCAGGATCTCATCGAGCGCGTCCGCACCGCTTACGACAATTACGAGTTCCACACCGCCACCTACGCCATCCACAACTTCTGCGTGGTGGAAATGTCGAACTTCTATCTGGACGTCATCAAGGACCGCCTCTACTGCGACAGCCGCGAGAGCCTTTCCCGCCGCAGCGCCCAGACCGCGATCTACCAGGTGCTCGACGCGATGACCCGCCTGCTCGCGCCGGTGCTCTGCTTCACCGCCGATGAGATCTGGCTCGCCATGCCGCACACCGAAAACGAGGACGCGCGCGCCGTCGCGCTCAACGACATGCCGGAGGCGAACGACGCTCTCCGTCTCTCCGAGAGTGAGGAAGCGCACTGGAGCAAGGTCATGCGCGTGCGCGCCGACGTGAACAAGGCGCTTGAGCTTGCCCGCGCGGAAAAGCTCATCGGCAAGCCGCTCGACGCGCGCGTGACGCTCTATGTGTCCGAGGCCGCGTCCGAGCCGTTCGCGGAGCTGGAGAGCGAAGATCTCGCGCCTCTTTGCATCGTGTCCGAGCTGAAGATCGTCCACGGCGCCGGAGAAGGCGTCCGCGGCGAGAACTTTGACGGGCTCACCGTCCATGTCGAGCCGAGCGCCCTGCCGCGCTGCGCGCGCTGCTGGACGCGCTCCGCGACCGTCGGCACGAACGAAAAGCACCCGACATTGTGCGCCCGCTGCGCCAACGTCGTCGGCTAACGCCGTCAAACAACCCCCTCAGTCAGCCTTCGGCTGACAGCTCCCCTGTTAGGGGAGCCAAGTAAGTTTTCAATAAACCGGCTTGCCTCCCCTAACAGGGGAGGTGGCACGGCGCAGCCGTGACGGAGGGGTTTTCTCCCCGTTCTCCCCACAATTTCTTTTCCTTAGAGAAAGGAGAATCTGATTCATGGTTTATGGTATCATCGGGCTTCTGGCCCTGCTGGTCGATCAGTTCCTCAAGTTCTGGACGGTGTCCAACGTTGCGCTGAACACCGGTATCCGGCCGCTGATCCCCGGCGTTCTCCACATTACGTACATCAAAAACTTCGGCGCCGCGTTCGGCGTGATGTCCGGCTTCGGCGCGCTGCGCTGGATTTTGCTCATCCTGCTGCTCGCTTTCACAGCGCTCATGGTGTTCGCCTTCATCAAGGGCTATTTCCGCACGAATTTCATCAAGATCTCCGGCGCGCTGCTACTCGCGGGTCTGCTCGGCAACGGGCTTGACCGTGCGATCTACGGCTACGTGCCCGATATCTTTGAGTTTGAGTTCATGAACTTCGCCATTTTCAATCTGGCGGATGTGCTCGTGCTCGTCGGCGGCATTCTCTTCGTCGTCGCGATCCTGACCGGCGGTCTCCGCCGCGCGGACGAGTTTGACGATTACGAAGAGGAAGAAATTCCCGTCCGCTCGTCCCGCCGCCGCGAATATGACGACGAGCCCGCCCCCCGCCGCGCGCACCGCGCCGCGGAGGAAGCCCCCGTGCGCCGTACCGCGCCGCGT
>CAVEPP010000026.1:0-11740 GCA_963617605.1 Alloprevotella sp.
GGAAAACGCGCGGTCGAGCGCGTCCGGCAGAATGGACATATTCTTCTGGTTTCCGGCCATGTCAAAAAACGTCATGCGGAGGAATTTGACATCCTCCTCGGCAACGTACTGCCGGATCTCGGACTCGGAATACTTCATTGCTGCTCCTGCCTTTCTCAATCGGAAACGTACATCTGCTTATAGGGGTTCTTGCTGTCCGGTGTAATGACGGTATAGGGATCGCGGAGCATGGCCTCCGCGTCTCGCCCGAACAGGCGGCAGTACTCGCGCACATACGGTGCGAACTCCGCTTTGTCTGCTTCGGTGGCGGCGTGCGCCGTCACCTGGCTCGGGAACGGCACGCGCGACACGTCGCCGCGGAAAACCATTTTTCCGCCGTGCATGCCGGTGCAGGGGAAATAGCCGGTGACGGGTTTGCCGTCTGTGTGCAGCGCGAGCACAACGATCAGCCCGCCGGCCTGGTATTCGCCGAGAAAGCTCCCGGCGCGCCCGCCGATGACGATGACGGGCTTGTGTTCTTTATATTCCTTCATGTGGATGCCGGCACGGTAGCCCGCGTCGCCCTCCACGAAGATTTCACCGCCGCGCATGGCGTATCCGGCGGCGTCGCCGATGTTGCCGTGAATGACGATGCGTCCGGCGCTCATCGTGTCGCCGACGGCGTCCTGCGCGTTGCCGCGGACGGTGATGTCCGCGCCGTTCAGATACGCGCCGAGCGCGTTGCCGGGGATGCCGTCGATCTCAATGCTCTTGCGGGACATGCCAGCGGCGATGAACCGCTGGCCGAGACACGCGCTGACACGGCATTTTGCTCCCGCGCTGCGGATGGTTTCGTTCAGCTCGGAAAAAGAGAGAGAGCCTGCTTCTATATAATCCATAGTATCACACCTTTCACCGATTTTCCACAATCATTCTCCGGCGTGGGCCACGCCGAGAATTTCGAGCTCCTTCTCCGTGAGGCCGATGCCGCGGAGCATCACGCGGTTGCCGCGCAGCGCCTCGATGGAGTTGATGCCCATGCCGCCCATCATTTCCTTGATCTCACGTTTCCACGCCGTGACGAGATTCACGAGCCGTTCCGCACCCACATCGGGATCCAGCCGCTTGACAAGCTCGGGATTCTGCGTGGCGATGCCCCAGTTGCAACGTCCCGTATGGCACGACCGGCATAGATGGCAGCCGAGCGCGAGAAGCGCGGCGGTGCCGATGTAGCAGGCGTCCGCGCCAAGGGCGATGGCTTTGACGACGTCCGCGGACGAGCGGATGCTGCCGCCCGCGATGAGAGAAACGCTGCTGCGGATGCCCTCGTCGCGCAGTCTCTGATCCACGGCGGCGAGCGCAAGCTCAATGGGAATACCGACATTGTCGCGGATGCGCGTGGGCGCAGCGCCCGTGCCGCCGCGGTAGCCGTCGATGGCGATGATGTCCGCGCCGCTGCGGGCAATGCCGCTCGCAATAGCGGCAATGTTGTGCACCGCCGCGACCTTCACGATGACCGGCTTTTTATACTGCGTCGCTTCCTTGAGCGAGTAGACGAGCTGGCGCAGGTCCTCGATGGAATAGATGTCGTGGTGCGGCGCGGGGGAGATGGCGTCCGAGCCCTCGGGGATCATGCGCGTGCGCGACACGTCGCCCACAATTTTGGCCCCGGGGAGGTGCCCGCCGATGCCGGGCTTGGCGCCCTGGCCCATCTTGATTTCGATGGCCGCGCCGGCGTTCAGGCAGCGCTCTTCAATGCCGAAGCGGCCGGAGGCAACCTGCACAATCGTGTTCGCACCGTATTTATAGAAGTCGCGGTGAAGTCCGCCCTCGCCGGTGTTGTAGTAGATGCCGAGTTCCTCGGCGGCGCGGGCGAGCGCTGCATGGGCGTTGTAGCTGATCGAGCCGTAGCTCATCGCGGAAAAGAGGATCGGCACGGAGAGCTCGAGCTGCGGCGGGAGCGTCGTGTCGAGCGAGCCGTCGGCGCGGCGGCGGATCGTGTCCGGCTTCTTGCCGAGAAAGACGCGCGTCTCCATCGGCTCGCGCAGCGGGTCGATCGAGGGGTTCGTGACCTGCGAGGCGTTGATGAGAAGCCGGTCCCAGTAGCCCGGCAGCGGCGTCGGGTTGCCGGTGGAGGAGAGAAGGATGCCGCCCGTGGCGGCCTGTTTGTAGACCTCGCGGATCGTGTCGCTCTTCCAGTTCTCGTTTTCGCGCAGACAGCAGTCGGTTTTTACGATCTTGATCGCGCGCGTCGGGCAGAGCGCGACGCAGCGCTGGCAGTTTACGCATTTGGATTCGTCTGCGAGCATGATCTTGCGCTCGGCATCGTAGGTGTGGACGCCGTTTGCGCACTGCTTTTCGCAGATGCGGCAGCGCGTGCACCGCTCGTCGCGCCGGATGACCTCAAACGGCGGGTAGATGTATTCGATAGCCATTAGTAGTTCCCCTCCTTTACGCGCACGATGACCGGCTCACCGCCCATCGGCGCCCAGACGTTGCGCGCATGCGGCTCCATCGCGCGGATGGCGGCCTCCTCGCTTGCGATGAATACGAGATCGTCTTTCTCCGCCGTGACCATCGAGCGGAGCTTCAGCCGGTCGTTGAGTGCCATCAGCCCACCGTTGAAGCCGAGCACGATAGAGAACGGCCCCGTAATGAGAAGGCTGGAGAATACCGTGCGCAGGTACGTGAGCCGCTCGGCCTCCGAAACGGCCTTGCCGCGGATCGTACTCCAGAAGGGCGCGGCGATGACGTTGGCCGCCTCCTCCAGCGACATGCCCTGCCGCCGGAGCAGATAGTCGGCGATGTAGGTGATGACTTCGGTATCGGTCTGCAGCGTGCATTTGTAGCCGAACATTTCAATGAAGCGGCGGTTGGCGTCGTAGGACGAGATCTCGCCGTTGTGGACGACCGAGTAGTCGAGCAGCGCGAACGGGTGCGCGCCGCCCCACCAGCCGGGGGTGTTCGTCGGATAGCGGCCGTGCGCCGTCCAGCTGTAGCCCTCATACTCGTCGAGCCGGTAGAATCGTCCCACGTCCTCGGGATAGCCGACGGCCTTGAACACGCCCATGTTCTTGCCGCTGGAGAAAACGTATGCGCCCTTGAGCTTCGTGTTGATCTCCATGACGGTGCGCGCAACGAACTCCTTCTCGTCGAGCTGGAGACGGCGGAGTACCGACGGCAGCGGGGAAACGAAGTAGCGCCAGATAAGCGGCACGTCGGTGATCTCCGGGATGATGTGGATGGGGATCAGCTCGGCCTGCACGATCTCAAAGCCCTCTTTGAGCATCGTTTCGCACTCGCGGCGCGTCGCGTTGTCGTCAAAGAAAATGTGGAACGCATAAAAATCGCGGTAGTCGGGGTAAATGCCGTAGGCGGCAAAGCCGCCGCCGAGACCGTTGGAGCGGTCGTGCATCGGGATCATGCTCTTCATGACCGCCTCGCCGGTCATGCGCCGTCCCTCTCGGGAGATGACGGCGGAAATGGCGCATCCGGAGGGGATGCGGATCTCGCCTTCGCGCTTCATAAAAATCGCCTTCTTTCCGGAAAATGCAAAAGGAGCTCATTTCACGAGGGGATAGACTTCCCTTGTGAAATGAACTCCTTTGCTCATTAACGCGGAAAATTATAACACCGCGGGGAAAGCGCGTCAACGCAAAAAACCGCAAAAAATCGAAAATTGGGAATTGACAAATCCGTGCAGGGCGCATATAATTTCGCCCATCGAAGGCAAAGGCGTCTTGGAGAGCGATCTCCGAGACGCCTTTTTTCATTTCAATTTTCCGAAAGAGGAGTGGGATGCATGAGCACTGTACCGGAGTATTTTGGAAGTCTTGTGTTTGACGACCGCGTGATGAAAGCGAAGCTGCCGTATGACGTGTATGTTTCGCTGAAAAAGACGATGTATGAAGGCGGCACGCTGGATACCGCCGTTGCCAACGCCGTGGCCGACGCCATGAAGGAGTGGGCGGTCGAAAAGGGCGCGACGCATTATACCCACTGGTTCCAGCCGCTCACAGGCAGCACCGCGGAGAAGCACGACAGCTTCATCACCCCCTCGCCGGACGGCGGCGTCATCATGGAGTTTTCCGGCAAGGAGCTCATCCAGGGCGAGCCGGACGCTTCGAGCTTCCCGTCCGGAGGACTGCGCGCCACGTTTGAAGCGCGCGGCTACACCGCATGGGACCCGACGAGCCACGCCTTTATCAAGGACAGGACGCTCTGTATCCCGACGGCGTTCTGCTCCTACGGCGGCGAGGCGCTCGACAAGAAAACGCCGCTTTTGCGCTCCATGCAGGCGCTCAACAAGCAGACGCTGCGCGTGCTGAAGCTCTTCGGTATGGACGATGTGAAGGTCGTCCGCCCGCTCGTCGGGCCGGAGCAGGAGTATTTCCTCGTAGACCGCGCCATGTTTGATAAGCGCGAGGACCTTATGTTCTGCGGGCGCACGCTCTTCGGCGCAATGCCGCCGAAGGGACAGGAAATGGACGACCATTACTTCGGCGCGATCAAGCCGCGCGTCGCGGAGTTCATGGCCGATCTGAACGAGGAGTTGTGGAAGCTCGGCGTGCTCGCCAAGACCGAGCACAACGAGGTCGCCCCCGCGCAGCACGAGCTCGCGCCCATCTTTACCACCGTAAACATTGCCACCGACCAGAACCAGCTCACCATGGAGACCATGAAAAAGGTTGCGGCACGCCACGGCCTTGTCTGCCTGCTGCACGAAAAGCCGTTCGACGGCGTGAACGGTTCGGGCAAGCACAACAACTGGTCTCTCTGCACCGATACGGGCGTCAACCTTCTCAAGCCCGGCGATACGCCGCACCAGAACGCACGGTTCCTGCTGTTCCTCTGCGCCGTCATTCAGGCCGTGGACGATTATCAGGATCTGCTCCGGCTCTCCGTTGCGACGGCGAGCAACGACCACCGACTCGGCGCAAACGAAGCGCCCCCGGCCGTCGTGTCCATCTTCCTCGGCGACGAGCTCACGGCGGTGCTCGACGCGATCGAAAACGACGCGCCCTATACCGGCACGGGAAAAATCGTCATGAAGCTCGGCGCGCACGTCCTCCCGCGTTTCCTGCGCGACACGACCGACCGAAACCGCACCTCGCCGTTCGCGTTCACCGGCAACCGCTTCGAGTTCCGCATGGTCGGCTCGTCCGACTCCATCGCGTGCTGCAATGTTATGCTCAATACCGCTGTGGCGGAGTCGCTGCGCCAGTACGCCAACGAGCTCGAAAAGGCGGACGATTTTGAAGGCGCGCTCCACACGCTCATCCAGCGCACGATCCGCGCGCATAAGCGTATCGTCTTCAACGGCAACGGCTACGACGACGCCTGGATCGAGGAAGCGACAACGGTGCGCGGCCTTCTCAATCTTCGCACGACGCCGGACGCGCTGCCGTATCTCACCGCGGCGAAGAACATGGAAATGCTCACGCGCCACAAGGTCTATTCCGAAACGGAGCTCAAATCCCGCTGCGAGATCAATCTCGACAATTACCGCAAGACCGTCCACATCGAGGCAAAAACGATGCTCGATATGGCGCGCCGCGAGATATTGCCCGCTGTGACCGCGTATGCCGATACGCTCGCTCTCGGCGTCAACGCCCGCCGCGCCGCGGTCGGAGCGTCTGTCGGCGGCTACGAGGCACGGCAGATCGAAAAGCTCTCCGCGCTCTCGGAGAAGATCGACGCTGCGGCCGAAGAGCTGGAAACGGCGCTCGATGCCTACCACGCGATGAGCGATGTGCAGAGCTCTGCGGAGTTCATCCGCGACAGCGTCCTGCCGAAGATGGCGGCGCTGCGCGCTCCCTGCGACGCGGCCGAAAAGCTCATCCCCGCGAAGAGCTGGCCGTTCCCGACCTATGCCGAGCTGATGTTCGGCGTGAAGTGAAGCACATAAACGCAAAAGCGCCGCATGCCGGAACAACTCCGGCGTGCGGCGCTTCTTCCTGTTGCGAAAAATTGCCGAGTGTGGCATAATATATTTTGTATTTTTATCGGAATTTGAGGCGAAACAACATGGCTTCATCCAATCGTACCGCACGCGGTCAGATGTCTGACTCGCTGCTGACGGCTTCCTTCATCATTCTCTCCGGCGGATTGCAGGACGCCTACACCTATCTCTGCCGCGGCAAGGTGTTTGCCAATGCCCAGACCGGCAACATCGTCCTTTTGAGCGCCTATCTCTTCGAGGGCGACACGGCGCGCGCCGTGCGCTATCTCGTGCCGGTGCTCTCGTTCGCGCTCGGCGTATTCGCCGCCGAGTGTATCCACCGGCACTTTAAGCACATGGAAAAGATCCACTGGCGGCAGCTCATCGTCCTCTCGGAGATCGTTCTGCTTTTTCTTGTCGGCTTCCTGCCGCAGGAGCAGAACATGGCGGCCAACGTCCTTGTGTCGTTCGTCTGCGCCATGCAGGTGCAGACGTTCCGCAAGGTGCGCGGCCACGCCTACGCGAGCACGATGTGCATCGGCAATCTCCGCAGCGGCACGGAAGCGCTGTGCGAGTATTTCCACGATAAAAACCCCGCCGTGCTGCGCCGCGCGCTGACCTATTTCGGCGTGATACTGCTCTTCGCCTTCGGCGCGGGCGTAGGCGCCTGGCTCACGGCGCGCGTCGGCGAGCGGACGATATGGATATCGTGCGCGCTGCTCACAGTGAGCTTTCTTCTCATGTTCCTGCGGGAAAAGCGAGCGGAGGAAAAAGAGCTTTTATGACAAAACCGATCATCCTCGCCCCGGCGGGCGGCTTTGCCGCTGTCACGGCGGCGGTGCGCTGCGGCGCGGACGCCGTATACCTCGGCGCGAAAAACTTCAATGCCCGGCGCAACGCCGAAAACTTTGACGATCTCGCCCTGCCGGAAACGGTGAAATTCTGCCACGAGCGCGGCACGAAGGTGTTCGTCACGGTCAACACCCTTGTGACCGACGGCGAGATGGACGCGCTCATCGAGGAAGCGGACGCCATCGCCGAGACCGGCGCGGACGCCGTGATATTGCAGGATCCCGCCGTCATGCGCCTTTTCCGCGACCGATACCCGACGCTGCCGCGCCACGCCTCCACACAGACCGCCGTGCACAATCTGGACGGCGCGCTGTATTTACAGGATCTCGGCTGCGAGACGATCGTCCTCGCGCGCGAGCTGACGCTCTCGGAAATGGAGAAGATCGCCTCCCGTCTCACCACGGCGGGCGCGGAAGCGTTTGTCCACGGCGCACACTGCATGAGCGTTTCGGGCGCGTGCTATCTTTCCGCCATGCTCGGCGGACGCAGCGGCAACCGCGGCCTGTGCGCGCAGCCGTGCCGTCTCGACTGGCGCTGCGGCAAAGGCGACCATGTGCTCTCGCTCAAGGACATGTCCCTGCTGCGCCACGCGCAGGAGATGGCGGACGCCGGGATCACAACGTTTAAGATCGAAGGGCGCATGAAGCGCCCGGAATACGTCGCCGCAGTCGTGACGGCCTGCCGCGAGGCGCTCGCGGGAGAGGTTTATGATGAGGATGCACTCCGCGCCGTGTTCTCCCGCAGCGGCTTTACGGACGGGTATCTCACAGGCCGACGCGATAAGACCATGTTTGGCTACCGCACCAAGGACGACGTGCAGAGCGCGGACAAGGTGCTCAAGTCGCTTGCCGCGCTCTACGAAAAGGAGACGCCGCGCGTTGGCGTTTCGATGGCATTCTCGCTGACCGAAGCGGGGAGCACGCTTACCGTTTCGGACGGGGCCAACGCTTGCGCCGTCACGGGCGCCGCGCCCGAAAAGGCGATCAGCCGCTCGCTCGACGCCGCGAGTGCCGAAAAGAATCTTGTCAAAACCGGCGGCACGCCGTTTGCCGTGACGGACTTCACCGCCGGTATCGCTCCCGGATACATGCTCCCGGCGAGCGCGCTCAACGCGCTGCGGCGCGAGGCGCTCTCTGATTTGCTGGAAGCGCGCGGCGCGGCAAAGCCGTGGCCGCGCTCCGACGCGCCTGCACCGGCGGCTCCGGAAAAGCAAAACCGCGGCCGCACCGGGGAACTTTGGGCGCGATTTGAAGGCTTTTCGCAGATCCCTGCGGGGGAGAGCTTTGATAAGATCCTTCTCCCCGTAGAGTGCGTCACGCCGGAGATCATTGAAGCGTTCGGCGAACGGCTCATCGGCGTCCTTCCGCCGATCCTCTGGCCCGCGGACGAGGAAGCGTTTGAAGCGCGTCTCGCGGCGCTGAAAGAGGCCGGGCTGCGCGAGGTGTACGGCGATAATATCTACGCCATTCCGCTTGCGCGCCGTCTGGGACTTGCGCTGCACGGCGGCGCGGGACTCAACATCCTCAACACCGAGGCGCTGCGCCATTACGAGGAAGAGGGGCTTGCGAGCGTCACGGCATCGTTTGAGCTTTCGATGCGCGGCATCAAATCGCTTGGGGGAAGCATCCCCCTCGGCGCGATCGTCTATGGACGTCTGCCGCTCATGCATTTCCGGAACTGCCCGCTCCGCGCGCAGATCGGCTGCGCGGCGTGCAGCGCGAGAGGCGAGCTTACCGACCGGCGCGGCGTCAAATTCCCGGTCGAGTGCGGGGAGAAAAAATATTCGACGCTTTTGAACAGCGTGCCGCTGCACATTGCGGACAAGGACCTGCGCGGACTGGATCACGGCATTTTGTGGTTCACGCGTGAATCGGCGGCGGAATGTGCCGCTGCCGCGGCGGATTACCGCGCGGGAAGAAAGTCGGAGCGGGAGCGCACCGGCGGGCTGTATTACCGGGAGCTTCTGTGACCGGAGAATTAAAGGAGGAACGACCTATGGCGACCGGAGCGGAATTTTTTGCCCAGCTGGAAAAACGCTTCAACCAGCTTTCCGCGGAGGAAAAGCTGGATAAGATCGTAGAATATCAGAAAAAGCTCACGGCCCTGAAGGAGCAGGGGGTTTCCGAGGAAGAGGCCGTGGCGCGGCTCGAAAGCGAGCTGCCGCTGCCGAGCCCCGTGCCGCCGGAGAACGACGAGTACGGGCGCATCTCGCACCCGAAAAAGCCGCTCGTGACCGGCACGCTCTATGCCGTGGCGCTCGCTGCGGTTGTCGCGGCGGCGGTGCTGCTTTCAAAAATCTTTTAAACGGAAATATGTAACGGGTATGACGAAATGTTATACCCCGTTTCAGACGGTCGGTAAACGATGGAGACCAAAAGATGACATACGAAACGATGCAGGGAATCGGAAAATTATAGGGAAGCATTATGAATAATCCGAACGAAATCGGCAAAAAGATTTTCCGTTCAGCCGTTATGCAGGATCTGCCCCAGTTAAAAGATATGTACGGGCGGATTGTGAAAAACATGGAGGAGCAAGGTATCCCCATTTGGGATGAGATTTACCCTGCGGAGTTTCTGGCGGAAGATATAGAAAAGCAGCGGCTGTATGTCCTGCTCGATAACGAAAAGATCGTATCGGCGTTTGCGCTGTGCGATACGAACGCGGGAGAAAACACCGTTCAATGGAAAAATGACGGCGCGAAGGCCGTGTATATTGACCGGCTGGGCGTAAATGTCCGATATGCGAAAAAGGGGGTAGCCAGCTTCATGCTTGCCAGAGCGAAGGAAATTGCCAAAGCGTCCGGCGCGGCGTACCTCCGGCTTTTTGTGGTGGATATCAACGAACCGGCGATCAACCTTTATAGAAAAAACGGCTTTACCAAAGTTTCGGGTGTTTATGAGGAAGTGTTCGACGACGGGTTTGCGCTGCGCGAATACGGATATGAAATCGAAGTTTGATCCGTGCGGAAAGAAGAATATACCATGAAAACAGAAATCAAAACAAAAAGATTGACGCTGTGCCCGATGTCGGACGCGGAGATCGAAGCACTGATCGAGCGCACGCCTTCCGACGAGCTTCGCACCGCTTACGGCGAAATGCTCTCCGGCTGCCGCCGCGACCCGGAAAACCGGGTCTGGTACGCGCCGTGGGGGATGACGCGGAAAGATACGCAGGAGTATGTTGGCGATCTCGGCTTCAAAGGACCGGTCAAAAAGCATGCCGTGGAGATCGGGTACGGCGTTCTGCCGGAATACGAGGGGCAGGGCTACACCACGGAAGCGGTGCAGGCCATGGCACAATGGGCATTTCAGCAGAAGGATGTTGTGTTCGTAGAGGCCGAGACCGAGCCGGAGAACAAGGCTTCGCAGCGTGTTCTCGAAAAGTGCGGTTTCGCGCCGGACGGAACAACGGGCGAGGAAGGGCCGCGCTTTGTGCGGGAAAGTCCGTTCACGAACTGGACGTCCACTTACATGCTCTTTGGCATTGCCATTGGTATCTCCATTGGGCAGATGTGCGGTCAAATGATTTGGGGCCTGGCGCCTGGTATCAGCCTTGGCGCTCTTGCCGGTGCGCTGCTCGACAATGCCGCCAAAAAGAAGCGTGAAGAGCTCCGGCAGCAGCGCCGGTCTGATGTGTGATTTTTTTCGCACATTGCTGTTGACATAGAAACTGTTAAGTGATATATTTACCACATCAAATGTGAGAAAAATATCACTCTCTGTTTTCTGAGGAGGCGCTGTATGAAAAAAGTATCGCTGCGGGAGCTGGTTGCGGACAAGATCGTATTTGCTGCGCTGCTGGCTGTGTATTATTGGATGTGGGCGCGGAACGACTGGAAGGACTACTATACGACCATACAGTATGTTGTCGCCGTTTTCACGTTTTACTATTTTGTTTCTCTTGGCATCCGCATCCGGAGGTATAAAAAGGAGACACCGGATGAAATGTCGGAGGCAAATCTCAAACGGTGCGACGCGATCTGCCTGAAAATCGTCGTTGGACTGATCGTGGCGCTCGGCTTTGTCTGCGCTGCCGGGCGATTTGCACTTTCCACGGAGATCATCGGCTACGGCCTGATGGGGACGCTGGTTTTGCTTTCCGTCATCCGCACGGTTTTGTTCTGCGTGATGGATAAAAAGGGAGTATGAGTATGGCGCTTACGACCAGGATCCGGGAATACCGGGAAAAGCAGGGACTTACGCAGTCGGAGCTCGCCGACCTTGTCGGCGTCCGGCGCGAAACGATCGTCAATCTCGAGCGGGGACGGTATAACCCCTCGCTGAAGCTGGCTATGGACATCGTTAAAGTCTTCCACGCTACGGTGGA
Organism: Alloprevotella sp.; assembly: GCA_963617605.1. Taxonomy (GTDB): domain Bacteria; phylum Bacillota; class Clostridia; order Oscillospirales; family Oscillospiraceae; genus Apopatocola. Next base: position 11,102 of record CAVEPP010000026.1, read on the forward strand.
AGAGATATTCTCCTATACGGAATAGGAAAACGCTGCCGCGGCTTGACAAGCTGCTGCGGGTTTTTATAATATCCATCGGTTAGATTACGCTAACTGCAAACACAAAAGCCGTCCGCTGCCCAAAGGCAGCGGACGGGGGAATTTATTCGATGCGGAAAAAGGCGCGGATATTCTCCATCCCCGCGGCGTCCATCGGGTAGCTCTCGGCAATGCGCCCGTTTTCCATACGGAGAATGTCGGTACAGCACTCGCCGATGAGCTCGGGGTCGTGCGTGATGACGTACACGCTTTTTCCGCCGCGGCGCAGTGCGCGCAGAAGCTCGGCGGTCTGCATCATGTGGCGGTGGTCAAGGCCGCTCGTCGGCTCGTCAAGAAAGACGACGCTGCGCTCCGCCGCGATCGCGGAGGCGATAGCCAGCCGCTGCTTTTGTCCGCCGGAGAGCGAGGCCGGGTGACGGTCGAGATACGGCGTGAGATCGAGCCGCGCGAGAATGTCCTCTGCGGCGGCCTCATCCTCGTCGGGGAGACTGATGAGCACGTCGTCGAGCACGCTCTCGGTGAAGAGCTGGTGTCCGGCGTCCTGCATGACCATGTAGCAGCGGTTCAGCCGGTCTTTGGCGCGGAATGTCGTACCATCCA
>CAVEPP010000027.1:0-11632 GCA_963617605.1 Alloprevotella sp.
CGGTACGGCACAAAATGTCCGCAATGCGGCGGCAGGCATGGCCGTCGCCGTAGGGGTTCGCGGTACGGCTCATTTTTTCGTACGCCGCCGCGTTATCCAAAAGCTCCGTAAAGCTCTCGTAGATCGTTTCCTCCCGCGTTCCGACCAGCCGGAGCGTTCCGGCCGCGACGCCCTCGGGCCGCTCGGTCGTATTGCGCATGACGAGCACCGGTTTGCCGAGACTCGGCGCTTCCTCCTGGATGCCGCCGCTGTCGGTGAGCACGAGATAGCTGCGCGCGAGGAAGTTGTGGAAATCCAGCACGTCCAGCGGCTCGATGATATGGATGCGCTCGTCGCCGCCGAACACCTCCGCCGCCGTTTCGCGCACGGCGGGGTTGCGGTGGATGGGGTAGATCGCGCAGACATCGTCGTGCTCGTCGAGCACGCGGCGGATGGCGCGGAACATATGGCGCATCGGCTCGCCGAGATTCTCCCGGCGGTGCGCCGTGATGAGGATGAGCCTCTTCCCTGCCGCCCATTCGAGCTCTGGGTGGGTATAATCGGCGCGGACGGTCGTTTTCAGCGCGTCGATGACCGTATTGCCGGTCACGTGGATCGTGCCGGGATCGCGCCCCTCAGCGAGAAGATTTTGCTTTGCCTGCTCGGTGGGGGCGAAGTTGTAGCGGCTGACGATGGACACCGCCTGCCGGTTGAATTCCTCGGGATAGGGGCTGTAGATATCCCGCGTGCGCAGTCCGGCCTCCACGTGGCCCACCGGGATGCGCAGATAATAGGCCGCGAGCGCGGCGGCAAAGGTGGTCGTCGTGTCGCCCTGCACAAGGACGATGTCCGGCCTTTCCGTCTCCAGCACGCCTTTGAGCCCTTCGAGAACGCCGGCCGTTACGTCAAAGAGCGTCTGCGAGTCCTTCATAACGGAGAGATCGTAGTCCGGCACAACGGAAAACGTTGCAAGGATCTGATCGAGCATCTCGCGGTGCTGCCCTGTGACGCAGACGACGGTTTTTATTTCGCGCCGGGCGCGCAGCTCCTGCACGAGCGGACACATTTTCACGGCCTCCGGCCGCGTGCCGAAAACCAGCAGGATCTTTTTCATGGCGTTCCTTTCTCCTCGCCCGTCCCCTTCCCTTATCCGGGAAGCAGTTCTTCGTACAGCGCCAGCAGCTTTTTTTCCTCGGTGTGCCAGTTGAAGCGGTTTTGCAGCGCACTGTAGCCCCGCTCGCCCATGGCCGCCCGGCGCTCGGGATCGTCCAGCAGCGAGCGGATGGCGGCGGCGATCTCCTCGGGCTTATCCGGATCGACGCAGACACAGCAGCCGAAGTCCTTTTCGAGCGCGAGCGCCGGCAGCGTGTTGGAAACGATGACTGGAAGCCCCGCGCCCATGTATTCATAGACCTTGGTGGGGAGATTGTCGATGCTGATATACTGGTGGATGTTCAAAAGCGTTGCGCAGCCGACGGAAAAATGGCGGCAGTACTCCGGCACCTCGGCATACGGAACGGTGCCGGCGTAGTCCACGCATGCAAATTCCGGCATGCTCTTCAGCTCTTCGAGATACGCCGGCCAGACGGGACCGGCCAGATGCAGCCGCGCCCCGGCGATGGCGCATGCGCGGATGAGATTTGTGATACCGCGCTCGGGGGTCACGCCGCCGACATAGCCGACGGTGTTCTCCGCGTCCGGATAGAGCTTTTCCGGCGGCGGGAAGCGCCCGGCGTCCGGAAGGTTATCCACGATCACGGTGCGCCTGGCGCACTTCTCAAACGGGTTTTTCCCGAACGAGGTGCAGGGAATGATGACCGCATCGAGCTTTTTGAAAACGCCCGCTTCCAGCGCGCCGTAAATGCGCGAGACCGGTTTTTTGAGAAATCCGGGGATATACCCCTTCTCCTGGATGAGCAGGGTATAAAATTCGTGGCTGTCGAAAATGACGGTTTTTCCGTGCCGCTTGAGCTTGAGCGCATACGGCAGCAGCTCCGGGTCGTGCAGATGATAGAGCTCGCAGTCGAGCGCGAGCGCCGTTTCGTAGGCGTGTCTGGCAAAGGGCGACGTGAGCCGGTTGAGCGTACCGACGGGCTTTTCCCCCACGCCGACGATGTGCACGCCAAGTTCTTCCCGGCTCTCGCCGGGGGCGACGAGCGTCACGTCATACCCGGCGCGGGCAAGCGACACACATTCCTTATGAAACACCCGCGTATCGTCGCTGCTGTGTACGCTGGTGAGATGGCAGACTCGTTTCATTCCGTCTCCGATCCGGCTTCCGGCGCGGGAAGCGCAAAGGTCTCGTCCGTGAGCGACGCGCCGATGGCGCGGAATTTGCGGATGCCGCGGACGGTATACAGCACGCCGCTCCAAACCGCGAGCGGCAGCGGGACGCGGACGTAGCGATATGTGCCGAACGTCATGCGCGCCGCCTTGAGCTTGTTGCCGGATTTGGACGAGCGCGACACGCGGTAAACGAGCAGCGGCTCGTTTACGCCGTAGGCCCACGGCTCCTCGCGGAGGATCTTCAGCCAGACGGCGAAATCCTCGTGGATGGCGTCGTTCCCCATGGGATAGCGCTCCATCAGCTCCCGGCGGACGAGCACCGACGAGCAGGAAATGACGTTCTGCCCAAGCAAGCGGCGGTAATTCACCCGCTCCGGCACGGAGAGCGTATAGCCGTATTTGCGGTCATCCTCGGAAATAAACGCCGAGCCCGTGAAAAAGAGGCCCGCTTCCGGGTGCTGCGCCGCGAGCGCCATCTGGCGCGCGAGCTTTTCCGGCATCCAGAGATCGTCGCTGTCAAGAAAGGCGATCCATTCGCCCCGCGCCTCGCGCACGCCGCGGTTGCGCGCTTTGGATACGCCGCCGTTTTCTTCCTGTGCGATCACGCGGACACGGGGATCTCTCGCGGCGTAGCTCTGCGCCAGAGCGAGCGTGCCGTCCGGTGAGGCGTCGTCCACAACGAGCACCTCGATCTCCCGCCACGTCTGCGCGAGGATGGAATCGAGCGTGGCGGCAAGCGTTTTTTCGGCGCGCCACGCCGGTACTACCACGCTGATGAGGTTTCGTTCGCCCATGCCGTTATCCCTTCCGATCATCTGTATAGTTTATCAAGGTATTTTACCAATAAACCGCGGAAAATGCAATCCTTAATAAGTATAACCAGGCCCTCATGCCCTCCTATATTTTTTGGCTTCCCCTGTTGACATCCGTTGTCTAACCGTGTAGACTATATGTAGTCTACCAGTGTAGACAAGGAGGACTTAGTTATGGAAATACCGAAGATCCACGAGGGCGAATACCGTTTCTGCCTGATTTTGTGGGAGCACGGGCCGGTCGCCGCTGCGCAGCTTGCAAAGCTGTGTCAGGAGCAGCTCGGCTGGAAGCGGACCACGACCTACACCGTTATCAAGCGCCTCGGCGAGCGCGGCGTACTGAAAAATGAAAACGGCACCGTCACCGCGCTCGTATCCAAGGAGGAAGCGCAGGCCTGGGAGATCGACGAGCTGGTGGAAAAGAAGTTTGAAGGGTCTCTTCCCGCGTTTATCGCCGCCTTTACCAAGCGGCAGGATCTCTCCCGGGACGAGCTTGATGAGGTGCAGCAGATGATCGACCGCATCCGAAAGGGGGAGACATCGTGAGCGGGCTGTTTCTGGAAATCGTCAACCGGAGCATAGCCGCAAGCTGGATCGTGGTCGCGGTTCTGGCATTGCGGTTCTGCCTGAAGAGAGCGCCGAAATGGGTGAATGTGCTGCTTTGGGGCATTGTCGCCGTGCGGATGATCTTCCCGTTTTCGATCGAGAGCGCGCTGAGTCTGATACCGAGCGCCGAAACGGTCAGCCCGACCATTATGATGGAATCGGCGCCCTCCGTTCAGACCGGTGTCCCAGCTCTCGATCAGGTCATCAACCCGGTCATTGACCATTCGCTTGCGCCCGCGCCGGGCGCGAGCGCCAATCCGCTGCAAATATGGATCCCGGTCATAGCGGCGGTATGGCTCGCCGGAGCCGCTGCGCTTCTTCTCTACTCCGCCGTGAGCTATTGCGGCTGCACCGCAGGGTACGCGAAGCCGTGATCCTGCGGGACAATATCTATCAGAGCGAAAATGCCGCATCTCCGTTCGTGCTGGGGATCGTCAAGCCCAAAATCTATCTTCCGTATTCCGTGGACGGCGGCAGTCTGGCGTATGTGATCGCCCACGAGCAGGCGCATATCCGCCGCAGGGATCACTGGTGGAAGCCGCTCGGTTTTCTGCTGCTGACGATCCACTGGTTCAATCCGCTGCTATGGCTCAGCTATATCCTGCTGTGCCGGGATATCGAGCTTGCCTGCGATGAGAAGGTCATCCGGGAAATGGGCAATGCGCAGAGAGCCGATTATACGCAGGCGCTCGTAGCCTGCAGCGTCAGCCGCCGCAGCATCGCGGCGTGTCCTCTCGCTTTCGGCGAGGTGGGCGTAAAGGAGCGGGTAAAATCCGTGATGAACTATAAAAAGCCCGCATTCTGGATCGTTTTGGCGTCTATTGTCATCTGCGCTGCGGCCGCCGTCTGCTTTCTGACAGATCCAAAAACAGAGCAGAGTCTTCCCGGCAGCGGCGAAAGTGTATCCGACAGGGAACCGGCGCAGGAGGAAAAGTGGTTCGACTATCTGGAAAAGCCCGGGGAAATGAACTGGGACGGACGCCTTGAGATCGATCTTCCGGAATATCCGGGCGTGACCTTCCGCTGGTATCCGGAGAAGATGGAGGCCGTGACGGAAAACGAAGTCACGCCGCTCTACACCGGAATGCCCATCTGGAACACGTATTTCTGCGACCTCACCGGCGACGGACTGCCCGAGCTGTGCTCCACGGTCTCCTTCGGCTCTGGCATCATCGACAGCCGCATCATTGTCTATGATTACGCCAACGGCGCAAGCTACACGCTGGCCGACCGCGGGAAATACGACTATTCCCTCCGGCAGGATGAAACGGACGGCAGTCTGTGGGTCGATCAGAAAAAGTACGACAGCGACGATACCGTCGCTTCCGGCAAACTGCTCCTTACCGATAAAGGCCTGGTTTCCTATACTCTCAAAGTGAACTATGAAACCCATAAATTCACATCGGCAACGATCCGCAATTCCGGAGAAGACACCCTGCATATTACGATCGGTTCCGATGAAACGACCCTTCCCGCGGACGAGGAAACGACCCTGACCTATACATCCTTTGCGCTGCGGACGATCCGGCTCTCGTCTTTCGGGGAGCTGAACTATACCATCGCATACGATTGACGCGCGAAGGTCTGCCGCCGCATCAAAAAGCGCTGAAAAACGAAAACCGCCGCGAATTTCTCTCCCCTGAGGAGCAGGAAATTCGCGGCGGTTTTTCAGCGAAAGAGCCGCACAATTATTTGGTTTCTCCGGCGCAGGCCGGTTCTTTCTTTTCCGTCTCTGCCGCCGGTTTATCGTCCACGCCCTCGGTGCTCTCCTTGACGAAGATGATCTTCAGCGTATAGAAAATGAGCTGCAGATCCCAGAGGAACGAGGCTTTCTGGATGTAATACATATCGAGAAGCGCCTTATCCGCAAAGGTGGTGTTGTACCGGCCGTAAAGCTGGGCATAACCGGTAAGACCTGCCTTTGCCCGCAGACGGTAGGCAAACTCCGGATACTCCGCGCAGTACTTCTCATAAAACTCCGGGCGCTCCGGCCGAGGGCCGACGAGCGTCATGTCGCCTTTGAGAATGTTGAGGAGCTGCGGCAGCTCGTCGATGCGCGAGGCGCGGAGGAACGCGCCAACCTTCGTGATGCGGGAATCGCTCTTGCCCGCGAGCACCGCGCCGGTGGCGGATTCCGCGTTCACGACCATGCTGCGGAACTTGGTAAGGTAAAAGGGCTTTCCGCCCAGCGTAAGGCGCTTCTGCCGGTAAAACACCGGCCCGCCGTCCTGGATCTTGATGGCGATCGCAGCGGCGAGGAAGATCGGGCTGCAGAGGATGAGCCCGCACACGGACGCGACGATATCAAGCACGCGCTTCGCGGTCAGATAGCCGCGGTCGTGGCTCCCGGTATGAACGGCATAGAGCGGCACATCGCGCATGATGACCGTATCGGCGCAGTTTACCATGATGTCCTGCATATCGGGCTTGAGCAGGACCTCCACACCGTGCCAGAAGCAGTCGTCCATGATGCGGCGGCGGAGATCGTTTTCCATCGGCATCAGTACGACCGTAGTGTAGGCGTGCATGATCTCGCAGAGCTCCTCCCACGGCATGTCCGCAGAAGCGACGCGGTCGATGGAGTAGCGTGTGCGGCGGCGGTCGAACTTACTCCGGATGCTCTCTTCGGCGTCCTTTTCCGGCACGATCAGCAGTGCCGGAGCCGTCGGTTCGAGCCGGTCTATCAGAATACGGGCAAGGATGAAGATCGCCGTTTCGATCAGGCACTGTGCCAGCAGCGTGAGAATGGCATACTTCGGCGGCAGGATCGCCTTGGCGATCATGCACATGAGGAAATAGGCGATAACGTCCGTGAAGAAGCAGGAAAGGCCGAACGCGAACACCAGCTCCCGCGTGCGGTATTTCCGGACGCTGAAGCTGCCGTAGATCGTCATAAACAGCACGAGGATCGCCAAATAAACAACGAAAAACAGCACATTGCCCTTCAGCCAGAAGTTGGCGCGCGGGTAATGGTGGATATAGGTGTAGTAGAACAGCCGCGCCGGAACGAGCGCCAGCAGGACTTCGAGCAGCGCGCCGAGCGCCGCCCGTCCGGTATGGAAAGTCTTCTTCATCGTACTCTCCCGATCTCAAGGATAGAAAAATGCCCCTATCTGTTTATTGTACCAGATAAGGGCATAAAGCGCAAGTTTTTCCGCAGGGAAGCCGGTCGGAAACCGTCAGGAGCGTTCCTTGTCGTTCAGTCCCCAGTCCATCGTCGCTTCAAACTCCGGGTCGAGCGGGTAGCGGACGCCGTCAATGATCTTGCAGTGGATCTGGCCGGTGCCGCTCATATAGAACATATGGCCGAGCGCGTCGCGCATGTCGTAGTAATCCTGATCGAACCGCCAGGGGTCCTCGTTGGACTGCACCCATTCGTATACGCCGTGATACACGATATCCGGGTGGGCCTCCTGCAGCTTTTCCTGCTGCTCCTGCGTGAGAACGCCGTAGCTGAACCACAAACGCTCGATCTGATCCATTTCCATCAGCGTCTGGAACGTATCCTCCGGCTGAAGGAGCGTCATGAACGTGATGTTCAGATCGCGCAGACTCTTGCAGTCCTTGAGCGGTGCAATGCTGGTCGCATGAGCGCGGTTAAGCTCCAGCCAGACGAGATTGTCGCACGAGGCGATCGGCGAGAGATCGAGCGCGTGGCTGTCGAGCAGGACAAGATATTTGAGATTCGGCATCGCGTAGAGGAAGCTCAGATCCTCAATCGGCCGGTGGCCGAGATCGAGCGCGATCATATCCGTGCAGTAAGCGAGCTTCTTGATCGTTTCATTCGTAAAGTATCCGTAATAGCGGGAGGAGGCGCGGAAATAGGTGGTGTCGGTGCGGATCTTATAGTATGTAATGTGCAACGTCCAGACGAAACGCACGTTTTCATACTTTTTGTTCAGCGCGTCCATGTCCTCGTCGGAAATGCCGCAGTCGGACATATCGACCTTTTCGAGCTTGTGCATCACGGGAAGGATGCTCTCCACTGCCTCGGTGGACTCCATCTCGATGCCGGTAAAATCGAGGAACGTGTCCTCGGTGCTGACCGTCACGCCGAAGAGCTCGAACGTAAACACGAAATCGACCGCCGGGTACTTCTCGCAGACCGGCGTCATCTGTTCGACCGTCACGCCGGTACCGGTGAGATCAACGCGCGTGAGTTTCGGCAGCGAGGCGAGCTTTTCCAAAAGCTCCGAGACATCCTCCGCCGTGAGAGCGCGTCCGGCAAAGGTCAGCTCCGCGGTATCGCTCTGGTAGGTCTCGCCGAATATCTCCACGGGCCAGACGAACGCGATGCCGGGAAACTCGGCGCGAAGCGCGTCTTTTTCAGCCTCGCTCCACGTACAGTCCGGGAACGACACGGTCTGCACCGCCGGAAGATACCGCAGCGCCGTGCGGAGCGCTTCCGGCGTGAGGGTGACATCGTCCACGGCGATCTCCGAAGCGGTGTCGAGATACTCCGTACCGCCGAGCGGCACCTGCCACTCGAGCTCCAGTGCCGGGTATTTCTCCCGCAGGGCGAGAAGCGCATCGTAGCACGTGCACTCTCGCGCGTCGGCGGCGCGCAGCGCCGTGAAATAATCAAAGAGCGGCAGATCGGAAACATCAAAATTTGCCAGCGTGACGCTCTCGGCGTCCGAGGGATACCGCCCATCACCGATGGGGATGCTCCAGCGCACCGAGAGCGCCGGATATGCCGCGCGGATCTCGTCAAAAAGCACCGGGGATACGTCCGCCTCCGTGAGATCGAGCGCCGTGAGCGCCGGGAAGTAGGCAAGACTCCCGACGTCCTTTTCCGAGAACAGTGTGAGCGCGATGGCCTCGCTTTCGCAGTTGAGCGCACTGCCGCCGATGGGCACGTCCCAGTAGATCACACAGTCCGGCATCGCTTCGCGCAGATGGAGATACTTTTTTTCCGAAATGCTTTTGCCGCGCAGATCGATCTGCGCGCTGTCACGGCGGTAAAAGCCGCCGGCATATACATAGACGCTGTTCAGCCACACCAGCGCCGCCGCAATGACAAGAACGACGATCCCCAGGATCAGTATCCACAGTTTTTTTCCGCTGCGGCGGTTTTCGGTGCGTCCGGTATCGGCAGATACAGACATATGGGTTTCCTCCCATGTGCAAATTATTCCTTTTATATTTTACCCGGCCACACGGGGAATGTCAATGCAGCCGCTCTCCCCTGCCGGGTACGCCGATTGACTTTCCCGCCGCCGCTCCGTATAATGGAGCATGTCAAAGGAGGGGTGTATGCATGCGCCATGCCTGGCTCATCCTCACGCACGGGAATTTTGAGATACTCGAAAAGCAGCTGCGCTTTCTCGACAGCGAAAACGCCGATTTTTATATCCACGCGGACGCCAAGGCGGTGTTTGATCCTGAGCGCTTCCGCGCCGTGCCGGAAAAGTCGCGCGTCACGTTCGTTCCGCGCCATCGCATTTCATGGGGGCATTTCGCCATGGTCGAGGCGGAGCTGGAGCTTCTCCGCGCCGCCGTGCCGGGCGGGTATGATTACTACCATCTTCTCTCCGGCGTGGACGTGCCGGTCAAGTCCCGCGAATATATCGAGACCTACTTCGAGCGCACACCGGGGACGAACTACGTAAACTTCCTCGCGCCGGAGATCTCCCGCGCCGACCGCTACCGCGTCATGTTCCATTATCCGATGCAGCGCTGCAATATCCGAAAGGGCGCCGTGCGCCGGACGCTGCGCAATCTCTCCGCCGCGGTGCAGCTTGGCTTCGGCGTAGACCGGACGCGGCGGCTGCCGGACGGCTTCGTTTTCCAGAAGGGTGCGCAGTGGTTCAGCATCACGCACGCTCTCGCGCAGTATCTGCTCCAAAAGGAGAGTGAAATCCGCACAGTCTTCTCCGACACCTACTGCCCGGACGAAATGTTCGTCCAGACGGAGATCGTAAACTCCCCCTTCCGCGATACGCTGCCGGAGCATGCGTTTGAAAATGACTACGCAAGCTGTCTCCGGTACATCGACTGGCAGCGCGGCAAGCCCTACACGTTCACGGACGGCAATCTCGATGAGCTCCTCGCCGCGCCGGAAACGGCGCTCTTTGCGCGGAAGTTTGATTACCGCACAAGCCCCGGCGTCGTTGACGCGCTCTTTGACCGTTTCGGATAAACCACAATTTTTTCTCCGGCGCACGGACGCTTCCGTGCGCTGTTTTTTGTTCTTGCAGACGGGCGGCATATGTGGTATTCTGCACTTATATGGTATACATGCCAAACTGCGCATATATGCTTTGTGCGAAGCCGCAATCGGTCCGTATCTTTAAAAGAGGGAATGAAATGAAAAAACGTCTGTTCAGCCTGCTCCTTGTACTTACGCTCTGCTTTACGCTGCTGCCGTATTCTGTCGCAGCAGCAGGCGGAAAAACGTTCACCGTCACGTTTGATCTGGACGATCACGAGGTCGATCCGGTGCCCGAGCCGCTGACCGGCGTTGCGGCCGGCAGCACGATCGACGCGCCCGAATCCCCGGCGCCAGGCTACGAGGACGGCAATTATTACTTTGCCCATTGGACGGCGCACCCCTTTTCCGACGGCTCCTCGGACGCATGGGATTTTGCCAAAGACACCGTGGAGCGCGACATGACGCTTCGCGCCGTGTGGTACCAGTACGCCGATATGCACGAAAAGGTCTCTCTCCGCGGCGAGCCTTACGACAGCGCCCTTGTGGAGTACCGCGACCGCGCCGACGGCAGCGTGGTATATACGCTGACGGCTTCCGGCACCGACGGGAACTGCACCGATTATTTCTGCAAGAGCACGAAGCCGGGCGAGTACGACCTCTACATCGACGGGAAGTACATCCGTCCTGTGACCGTCAACCGCGGTGCGGCCGGTTATTCGACGACCACGAGGCTTTTCTACGTCACCTTCAGCGCCAACGGGCAGGAATTCACGCCGGAGACCCGCCCCGACGATGTGCTGTGCTTCACCTCCGGTCTCTTCCACGAAGATTCCGTAAGCATGCCGAAAACGACGCCCAAGGCCGTGGACAGCGCTTACACGTTTTCCGGCTGGACGGTCGGGCTGGAGGCGGATTCCGATCCGTTTGATTTTGCCAATAAGGTCTACGGCGATACCGTGGTCTACGCACAGTGGGAAAAGATCGCGGATGAGGATTCCGTTCTCGTCACCGCCATAAGATCGAGCATCGTCGGCAATAAATACGCCAAAAAGGGCCAGGATTACACCGCGCGGCTCGTCCCGGACGAGGGCTATGAGCTGCCCTACCACGCGGCGATGGGAAGCTACACCTCCTATACCTATGTGACCATCGGCGACGAGGTGCTCGACTCAGCAAACTACACGCTCAACTGCGCCACCGGCGATATCACGATCCCCGGAAAATATGTCACAGGCGATATCCGCATCAAGACCATTCCCCGCGTCCATCCGTATACCGTGACGTTCGATCCCAACGGCGGCACCGGCACGCAGACGCCGATGCTGGTTTATCCGCACAACGGCGGCTACGACTACGAAAAGTCCTCCGCTACGCCCTATGCCTACTTCAAAGCACCGGAGTGTACCTTTACGCCGCCGGACGGCAAGGTCTTTTCCGAATGGAGCGGCGGCGAAACGATCACATCCAACTTGAGAGTCCGCGGAGACGCGACGCTCACCGCGCAGTGGGCCGACGCCCCCGCGGGAGTTTACACCGTGGCGTTCGATCTTACCGGCTACACCTTCTCCGGCAAAACGACCACGCAGGCGGGTACGGATTACTCCGTGAAGTTCGTCCCCGCGGACGGCTATGCTACCCCGATCACACTCCGGAACGTTTCCGTTGGCGGCGCGGCGCTCGGCAGCGGGAAGTATTCCTTTGATCCCGCGACCGGCGTTTTGATGATCCCCGCCGCGGCGATCACCGGAAACATCGTCATCTCCGCTTCCGCCCTAATGCCGACCCCAACTCCGTC
>CAVEPP010000028.1:0-6616 GCA_963617605.1 Alloprevotella sp.
TTGCTCGTAGCACGGATGCGCCCGCGGATCTGCTGATGCAGGATATCGACGGCCCAGCGCCCGATATCGGCGCAGGGGACATTCACGGTCGTAAGCGGGGGATCACTCATGGCGGAAAACGGCAGACCGTCGAAGCCGATCACGGAGATATCTTCCGGCACGCGGATGCCTCGCTCCTGCATGGCGCGCATGGCGCCGAGAGCGATGCTGTCGTTGTTGGCGAGAAAGGCGGTTGGAAGGGCGAGCCCGCGGTCGAGCGCCGTACCGAACGATTCCCGTGCTCCGTCCATGGTGGGGAACACGCGGCAGATGAGCTCCTCCGAAAACGGGAGCGAGAGCTGCCGCAGCGCCGCTTCAAAGGCAGCGCGCCGCGCATTGTCGTTGCTGGACGGAATGGAATTATAAAGGAATCCGATCTTCCGGTGCCCGAGACTGTGCAGATACTCGACCGCCCCGAAAACGGCGTCGGCATTGTTCATCGTAACGCTGGAATACGGCAGACGTTCGATGGCATTGTCCACGATGACGAACGGTTTCTGGACACCGGAAAAATGTGCCAGATCCTCCTCGTTGATCTCCGTGCCGAGCAGAATCACGCCGCCGGTGGTCGGGCTGTTCAGCAACTCCGGAAGATGTACGGCGGAAAAGTCGCTGAATGATGTCACAAGAAGATTATATCCGTGTCGGCGACATTCCTCGCCGGCGGCGTCCATGATCTGCGTAACGAAGCCGGGGTTGCCGTTGACAAGATAGGAGTGCTTGCTGTATTTGAGAAAGCATAGATTGCTGTGGGCATGGGAGCGCTTGGACGTGTCTTCCGCGCGGAGCTGGTAGCCGTTCTCCTGCAAAAGACGGGTGACGAGCGCCCGCTTTTCCTCGCCGATGCCGGGCTTCCCGTTGAGAACGAGAGAGACCGCCGTCAGCGATACGCCGGCAGCGTCGGCGATGTCGCGCATTTTCATACGCTGGGCCTCCTTCTGCGTTTAGTAAAACAAAACTTATGTACAGCAGTATTCTACTCGATTTCAGTAAAAAAGAAAAGATGGTTTCTTCCGAAAAACCGTATAAAAATCAACCAGCGAACTTGGGCAATATCCCACAGACCGCAAATGCTTCGGATAAAATATCCATAAGAACATTAAATGATACCGTAAGCGTCAGTCAGAGTGCTGAAAATGACGCGGGGTTTTTGTTCATTGTACCGCATTGACATACGCGCCGAAAAAACGTATCATAAAGATGCTATAAGCAGAGAGGAAAGGAAAGTTTACTAAACAATGCCCTCTCTGCGGAAAAAGCGAATAATAGGAGGAAAGAACATGAAAAAAGCATTGGCACTCATCCTTGCCCTGGTCATGGTGTTTGCTCTGTGCGCCTGCGGCACCACAGCCGAGACTCCGGTGACTCCGGAGACCCCGGCGGAGCAGCCCGCGGCCGAAACTCCGGCGGAAGCCGAGCTTCCCTGGGCGGGCCACACGCTGTACGTTGCCAACTGGCAGGGCTACAACTCTGACGAGGATTACTGCGAGAAGGCCTTTGAGGACATGACGGGCGCGCAGGTCGAGCACGTCTACTTCAACTCCTACGACGAGCTGATGACCACCCTCATGACCGGCGGCAACAAGACGATCGACGCGGTCGTCCTCTCCAACAACTACACCCAGTGGTTCCACGACGAAGGTCTGCTTGCCAACGTCGATCCGGCGAAGATCCCCAACTACGCCGAAGTGGCTGATGTTTACAAGGATCTCAGCCCCTACGCTGTGGATGATGCGGGCAACCTCTTCGCGTTCCCCTGGTGCAACGGCACCTCTTCTCTCGCCTACAACCCCGATAAGGTCGATTTTGAGATCGAGCACTGGTCCGACCTTCTCAATCCCGCGCTGAAGGGCCACGTCATGGTCCTCGACGGCGACGGCGACGACTGGGTCATCGGCTGCCTGCTGGCGGGCGAGGATTCCGACGATATCGAGAACGTTGATATCGAGAAGGTCCGCGCTTCTCTCAAGGAGCTCAAGGGACAGCTCCTCGGCTTCTGGGCCTCCAACGACGAGCAGACCATCCCCTGGCTCGCGGGCGACTTCTGGGCGGGCGAGATCTGGTCCGGCCCGTACAGCCAGCTCATCAACGATCCCAGCACCAACATCAAGCTCGTCCACCCCACCGAGGGCACGGTAGGCTACATTGACTACTGGTCCATCGTGGAAGGCACCGATGAGTACGATCTCGCGTGCGAGTGGATCAACTGGATCGAGAGCGAAGAGCAGCAGACCGCCATGGCCACCGGCGTCAGCGACAAGTACCCCGGCGAGTACTACACCTACACGCCGGTCAACGCCAAGGCCATCGACAACCTGACGCCGGAGCAGAAGGTCGCCCTCGAGCTCGACCCGATGCCCACCTGCATCAAGCTCCTGCCTTACATCGCTGATCCCGATCTGAAGGACGCCTGGACCGACCTTTATCAGGAATTCGTCGGCTAAAGCGCCCGGCACATAACGCATCCAACGACAGAATGCCGCCGGAACCCCTTTCGGCGGCATTCTTTTTTAAAAGAGGGGCGGTAATTGATAATGAAAAAGAAGAGATCCGAATTTCGTCCGGGCGCGCTGTGGACGACGCCGAGCGTCATCCTCCTGCTGTGTCTGACGATCCTGCCGCTTTTGATGCTGCTCGTGTTCAGCTTTATGAACCGCAACATCTTTGCCGGACAGCCCTGGCCGGGCTGGACGCTGCGCAACATCACCCGTATGTTCGGCTCCGTGACGTTCTGGCGGCTGATGGGCAAATCGCTCCTTACGGCGGGCGAGGTCACGCTCATCTGCATCGTTGCGGCGTATCCCGCGGCGTGGGCGATCGCAAAGATCGTAAAGCCGCAGCACCGCAGCACGCTTATGATGGTCGTCATTCTGCCGTTTTTCACGTCGCAGCTGCTGCTGATCTATGCGATGATGAACCTTATCCAGACCGGCGGTCTGCTGCTCACGGCGCTCGACGCCATCGGCATACACGGCGTGAAAACGTGGCTCTATACGAACAAGGCCACGGTGCTCATACTGACGTATGAGTATCTTCCGTACATGATATTGTGTCTCTATTCCTCGCTCGAGGGCATCAACGACAACGTTATCCAGGCGTCGCTGATCCTCGGCGCGAGCAAGGCGAAAACCTTTACGAACATTGTATTTCCCATGAGCGTGCCGGGGCTTCTTTCCGGCATACTGCTCGTGTTTGTTCCGGTGGCCGGCAGCTTTGTCGAACCGGGACTTGTCGGCGGAGCGGGCGGCTCCATGGTCGGCAGCATGATCGATACGCAGTACTCCGGTTCTTTGAACATGGGCTACGGCGCGGCGCTCTCCTGTGCGCTGCTCATCATTCTGAGCATCATCATGGCCGTTACTCGCATTGCCGCCAACCGCGCGCAGAAAGCGATCGGAGGTGATATCGCATGACGAGCAAAGCCTTTCGCCGCACGATGATGGCGTGCCTGTGCATCGTGCTCGCGTTCATGTATATCCCGATCCTCGCCATCATCGGCATGTCGTTCAACAAAACGCCGTATGGTATGTTCCCGTATGTATTCACGACCCAGTGGTACAAAACGCTCTTCACGACGAGCAACCTTCTCCCGGCCTGTATCCTCAGCCTGAAGTTTTCCTTCCTTGTCACGCTGGCCGCCGTCGTGATCGGTACGCTCTGCTCCTACGGGCTGCAGTACTACGCCCCCAAGTGGGCGGCACGGTTCAACTTCGTGCTGCAGCTGCCGATCATCATCCCGTGGCTCGTTACGTCGATCTCCCTGCTGCTGATGTTCTCGTTCCTCGGCTCGGGACGCGGCATGGGCACGATGTTCCTCGGCAACCTGATCGTCGTGCTGCCGTATGTCGTTCTGCTCGTCAATGGCCGCTTTCAGGACATGGACCGCTCGCCGGAGGCGGCGGCCCGGCTTCTCGGGGCGAGCCCGCTGCGCGTGTTTTTTGATATTACGCTTCCTGCCATTACCCCGGGCATCCTCGCCGGCGGCATCATGGCAATGATCATGTGTTTCAACAACTTCGTGCTGCAATACTATCTCATCCCTGTCGGCAAAAATACGCTGCCGACGCTCGTGTTCACCCGCATCCGCAGCGAGTATCAGGCCGACCTGAACGCACTCTCGGCGATCATCGTTCTGATTGCGGTCATCGTCGTGATCGTGTTCTCGCGGCTGGGCTTTTCCGCGGGCAGCCTGTTCGGCATGTCCGGCGGCGCGAAGAAGAAAGGAGAATAACCGATGGCGGATCTTTCGGTAAAAGGATTAAAAAAGAGCTTCGGCGACCATGAGGTCCTCAAGGGCGTCAGCTTTGATGTAAAAAGCGGCGACTTCCTCTCGCTGCTCGGGCCCTCCGGCTGCGGCAAGACAACGATCCTCCGCATCATCTGCGGTCTGGAGACTGCGGACGAGGGCGAAGTGCTCGTAGACGGCGCGGACGTGACGAAGGTGCGCCCGGAAAAGCGCAACATCGGTCTCGTGTTCCAGAACTACGCGCTGTTCCCCTCGATGAACGTGGCGAAAAACGTGGGCTACGGGCTCAAAATGCACAAGGTCCCCCAGCCGGAGATCGACGAGCGCGTCAATGAAGCGATCGAGCTCGTAAAGCTCGGCGGCTATAACTCCCGCCGCGTGACGCAGCTCTCCGGCGGCGAGCAGCAGCGCGTGGCGCTGGCCCGTGCGCTCGTTACCAAGCCGAACATTCTCCTGCTGGACGAGCCCCTCTCCGCGCTCGACCGCAAGGTGCGCGCCGAGATGCAGTATGAGATCCGCAATCTCCAGCGGCAGATCGGCACGACGACCGTGTTCGTCACGCACGACCAGGAGGAAGCGCTCACGATGTCCGACCAGATCATCCTCCTCCACGGCGGCCAGATCGAGCAGCAGGGCGACCCCTTCACGATCTACAGCCAGCCGGCGTCCGTGTTCGCGTCCGACTTCCTCGGCAAGGCGAACCTTCTCTCCGGCGTTCTCGCGTGCGAGAACGGCACGTGGTACGTATGCAGCGAAAATGTCCGCATCCCGGTAAACCACGTCGGCGGCAAGGAGGGCGACACCGTCAAGGCGGCGGTGCGCGGCGAGTATTTCGAGTTCTGCACCCCGGAGACCGAGGGCGCAAACCCGTTCCATCTCGAAAAGAAGATCTTCACCGGCCTTTCGTGGAAGCTCATCGGCACGCTGGGCACCCAGCCGCTCGACATTTCCGCGCTCGGCACCCACGCCGGAACGCTCTCGGAGGGCGACGATCTGTTCGTCCGCATCCGTCCGGAGAATGTGGTCTACTACAATAACAATTGATCTTCCCCTATAGGAAAGGAGTTTCTGCATGGCAAACCAGTACGAAGCCGCCCGCGACATATACGCCGCCTGGGGCGTGGACACCGAAGAGGCCCTGCGGAAGATGGACACCATCCCCGTCTCCATCAACTGCTGGCAGCTGGACGATCTCACCGGCTTTGAGGATTTTGACGCGGCGCTGACCGGCGGCATCGCCGCCACGGGCAACGCGCCCGGCAAGCCGAGAAGCGTGGAGGAATACTTTGTCTCTCTCGACAAAATGCTCTCGCTCGTCCCGGGCGCGAAGCATCTGGCGCTGCACGCGGTGTACCCGCTCACGAACGGCGTGAAAGTGCCGCGCAACGAGATCCGCCCCGAGCACTTCGCGGGATGGGTGGACTATGCCCGCGAAAAGGGCATCGGCCTCGACTTTAACCCCACGTACTTCTCCCACCCGATGCTGCGCGACAACTGGACGCTCGCCAGCCCCGAGAAGGAAGTGCGCGATTTCTGGGTGCAACACGGCATCGCTTGCCGGAAGATCGGCGAGTATTTCGGCCGCGAGCTCGGCGAGGTGTGCATCACGAACCACTGGATCCCGGACGGCTCGAAGGACACCCGCGTGGATACGCTCGGCCCGCGCGAGCGGCTCGTCGAATCGCTCGACCGGATTTTTGCCGAGCCGATCGACCGGAAGTATAACCGCGACTCGATCGAGGGCAAGGTGTTCGGCCTCGGCCTGGAGAGCTATACCGCCGGTTCGCACGAGTTTTACACCAACTACGCCCTCACGACCGGCAAGGCCATGGTTTGCATGGATACCGGCCATTACCACCCGACCGAGAGCGTTGCGGCAAAGCTCTCTTCGTACTTCGTGTTCGGCCAGGAGATCATGACGCACCTCTCCCGCGCCGTACGCTGGGACAGCGACCATGTCGCCACGGTGTCGGAGGATACCGTCGCTATCATGCAGGAAATCAAGCGCTGCAATGCATTTGACAAGGTGCATCTCGGGCTTGACTTCTTCGACGCGAGCATCGACCGCGTGAGCGCGTCCGTCATCGGCGCGCGCAGCGTGAAAAAGGCGCTGATGATCGCCCTGCTCGAGCCGACGGACAAGCTCATGGAGGCCGAGCGCGAAGGAAACTTCACGCGCCGTCTCGCCCTGCTCGAAGAGTTCAAAATGCTCCCCGCGGGCATCGTCTTTGACGAGTACTGCCGCCGGCACGACATGCCCGGCGCGGACTGGGCGGCGAAGCTGTGAGCGTCCGCCGCTTCCTCATCGACACGGACACCGGCTCGGACGAC
>CAVEPP010000028.1:6626-11529 GCA_963617605.1 Alloprevotella sp.
CGTCGAGGCGCTCTGCGCCGTGGATATAGCCCGCGTTGAGGCGATTACGACCGTATGCGGAAATTTTCCGCTCGATCTCTGCACAAAAAACGCGCTTCTGGCGGAAGACGCGGCGGGGGGCTATCTCCCGCCGGTCTGCCGCGGCGTGGAGCATCCGCTGCTCTCGAAAAAGGGCTTTGCGGCGTACCGCGTCCACGGCGAGGACGGTCTCGGCGGACTGAATCTGCCCGCCCCGGCGCGAAAGGCGGAGGAAAAGCACGCGGTATTGGCCATCATCGATCTTGTGCGCGAAAACCCCGGCGAGATCGAGATTATCACCATCGGCCCGCTGACGAACCTCGCCGCGGCGTTCACGCTTGCGCCCGATCTCGCGCGGAAGATCAAAAAGCTCTGGATCCTCGGCGGCAGCGCTGGGATCCGCGGCAATCTCACCGAGTACGCCGAATATAACGTCGGTTCCGACCCCGAGGCGGCGGAGATCGTTTTGCAGTCCGGCGCTCCGGCCATATGGATCACGCTCGATACGACCCGCGGCAGCACCGAGATCACCCCGGACGAGGTCGAGCGGCTGCTCGCATCGCCGTCTCCGGCGGGGCGGTTCTGCGCGCTCGCCACGCGGCGGCTGCGTGAGTTTTACAGCGAGATCCGCGGCGGCAGCGAGACCTACGGCGTCATAGACAGCCTTGCGGTCACGGCGGCGCTGTACCCGGAGATCATGGCGAATGTCGTTCCGGCAAAGTGCCGCGTGGAGCTGCACGACAGCGAGCGGCGCGGATACTTCCATTTTGATACGGCTGCGCCGGAGGAAGAGCGCAATGCCATGCTCTGCACCGCGGTGGACGCCGCGCTCTTCAAGCAGCGCATGTATGCCCTTCTCGGCGCAAAATAACAAAAACCATGCCCCGTTCCGATTTTCGGAAACGGGGCATTCTGGGAAAGGAGAAGATCCATGAACGATTTTACCTATTATAATCCCGTGTGCGTCCACTTCGGCGCGGACGCCATGAGCTATCTGCCGGAGGAGCTGGGCAAGTTTGGCCCAAACGTCCTTCTCACCTATGGCGGCGGCAGCATCAAGCGCACCGGCCTCTACGACCGTGTGATCGATGCGCTGCGCGCGGCGGGGAAGAGCGTCTATGAACTCTCCGGCATCATGCCGAACCCGCGCACCGAAAAGGTGTATGAGGGCATCGAGCTTTGCCGAAAGCACAAGATCGACCTCATTCTTGCCGTCGGCGGCGGCAGCACGATCGACTGCTCCAAGGCCATTGCCGTGGGAGCACCGGCGGAGGGCGACTTCTGGGAAAAGTTTTATGTAAACTGGGAGACCGCCGAAACCGGTATCCCTCTCGGCGTCATCCTCACCATTCCGGCCACGGGCAGCGAGCTGGACAAGTCCGCCGTTATCACGAATTTCGCCACCGGCGAGAAAAACTGCTATGACAGCGAGTATGAGTTCCCGCGCTTCGCTATCCTCGATCCGACGCTCACGTACAGCCTGCCGAAAAACCAGATGGTGAACGGCATTGTGGACACGATGTCGCACCTGATGGAGCTTTATATCTCCCCGCCGGATGACGGTTTTCTCACCGATAACCTCGCCGAAGCCGCCATGCGCACGGAGATCGCCGCGGCGCGCCGCGCGGTCATAGAGCCGACGGATTACGAGGCCCGGGCGAGTCTCATGTGGACGAGCAGCTTTGCGCTCTGCGGCATGCTCAACAACGGAAAAAATACCGATTGGGCGAGCCACTGCATCGAGCATCCGCTCTCCGCGCTCTTCGATGTGGCGCACGGCGCGGGTCTCGCGGTCATACACCCGGCGTATCTCGACTATATCTGCGAGAGCGCCGCGCCGCGTCTTGCGCGCTTCGCCCGGAACGTCTGGGGCGTGGATCCCGCCGGGAAGAGCGAGAGCGAACAGGCGAAAGAGGGCATTGCCGCGCTGAAGAAGTTCTTCCATGAAGAGCTCGGCGCCCCGGCGACGCTGTGTGCCCTCGGCGTGCCGGAGAGCTGCTTTGCGCGCGTCGCGGAGCTCACCGATCTCAGCTGCTACAGCTACCGCCAGCTCACCGCGGACGACGTGGTCGAGATCCTGCGCCGCTGCTATTGACCGCCATGGAAAGAGAAACGCTGGAAAAGCTCTATGCCGGGCTGATCGGCATGGACGCCGGCATGCGTCTCGGCGCGCCGGTGGAAAACCCGTTCTGGACGTATGAACGACTGCAAAGCTATTATGGCGACATCCGCAGCTTCCTGCGCGAGCAGCGGTACTACACCGCGGACGACGATGTGAACGGCCCGCTCATCTTTGTGCGTGCGCTCGCGGACAACGCCATGCCCGAACCGCTCACAAGCGAAATGGTCGGGGAGACGTGGCTCAACTACACCCGCCGCGGCATGGGCATGTTCTGGTGGGGCGGCGAGGACGTTTCCACCGAGCACCGCGCGTATATGAATCTTCGCCGCGGTGTAAAAGCGCCGCGCTCCGGCAGCATCGAGGAAAACGGGAAGACGGCCGCCGAGCAGATCGGCGGGCAGATCTTCGTGGATACCTGGGGCCTCATCTGCCCCGGCGACCCGGCGCACGCCGCGGAGCTTGCCGCCGCAGCCGCGAGCGTATCGCACGGCGGCAGCGGCGTGGACGGCGCGCGGTTTATGGCCGCGTGCGTCGCCGCGGCGTATACGGCGTCCTCGCTGGACGAGGTGCTGGACACCGGCCTGCGCTTCCTGCCGGAGAGGTGCGATTACCGCCGCGTGGTCGAAGCGGTGCGCGCCTACCACTATGCGCACCCGGCGGAAGCAGATTTCCGCGCCTGCCGCGAGATGATCGCGCGCGAGTTCAGCGACGAGGAATACCCCGGCGGATACCACATCGTGCCGAACGCCGGGATCTGCATCCTCGCCATGCTTTACGGCAGGGGCGACCTTGGCCGCAGCATCGAGATCTCCGTCATGTGCGGCTACGATACCGACTGCAACGCGAGCAATATCGGCACGATCCTCGGCGTACTCGGCGGTCTCGGCGGCGTGCCGGAGCGCTACCGCCGTCCGATCAACGATTTGGTCACGCTCTCAAGCGTTTCCGGTTATCTCAATCTTGTCGATCTTTCCGACAAGGCGAAGGAGCTCGGCGCGCTCTCCTGCCGGATGTACGGCGGCGCGCTGCCGGAGAATATCGTCTGCCCGAAGCCGGGCGAGCTGCGCATGGATTTTCCGTTCCCCGGCTCGACGCACGGGCTCGAGCTTTCGGATAAGGCGGAGCACACGCTGCGCATCGTTCCGGGAAAGGCGCACTCCGGCGCGTACTGCGCCGAGCTGATGACCGACGGCAAGCGCGCCGGGCCGGTCGATCTCTCGTTTAAGGCGATGCTCACGCGGCCCGACCTCCATGAGGAGCGCTATGATCCGGTGTTCACCGCGAAGGTCAACCCCGGCCAGCGCGTCGGCGTCTGGATGAAAAGCGAGCAGACCGCCCCCGCCGCGGTGACGGTGACGCCGTTTGTCCGCCGCGCCATGACCGGCGAGAGAGTGACCATGCCCGCCGCGGTGCTCCCGGAAGGGGAGTGGACGGAGATCGTGTTCACCGTGCCGGAGCTCGGCGGCGACGCCGTGCACGATGCCG
Source organism: Alloprevotella sp. (assembly GCA_963617605.1). Taxonomy (GTDB): domain Bacteria; phylum Bacillota; class Clostridia; order Oscillospirales; family Oscillospiraceae; genus Apopatocola. The sequence continues at coordinate 10,252 of CAVEPP010000028.1, forward strand.
GCTGGACGGTCGAGACGAAGCCCGACGTTGACCCCTGGGTCATGGGCCGGGTGTACGTGGACGAGATCACCGTTACCGGCGCAATGGACTACGCGGTCGATTTCTCGCTCCAGCGCGAGGAGTTTTCGCAGCTCACGCCGTTTTCGTTCAACGACTGCGCCGGGAGGCGTGAGGGGGACGCCATGCGTCTCACGGCGGAGGCGCTGCCGTACATGAGCGGCGCGCAGGCGTTCACCGGGAATTATTATCTGCGCGATATGGCGGTGAGCGCGTCTGTGACGGTGGAGCGCGGCGGGAGCGCCCTTGTGCTGCTGCGCGGCCAGGGCACGCGCCGGTACTATGCGCTCGGCTTTTCCGCGCCGTGCGAGTGCGCCGTGTTCCGGTACGAGGACGGCAAGGTGACAAAGCTCGCCGCAGCGCCGTTCGCCTGGCAGCCGGGGCGGGAATACGCTCTCCGGGCGGAGGCAAAGGGCGGGACGCTCACGCTCTCCGTGGACGGAACGGCGGTGCTGGAGGTGCGCGACGGCTGGTACGCTTACGGCATGCCCGGCCTCGGGCTCGCCGGCCCGGGCGATACGCTCTGGCGGGCGCTGCACATTTCCGGAGAATGCTGAGGAATATTCGTCTTTTTTTCTCCAGACGGGCTTGAAAAGACAGGGGCGATATGTTATAGTTCATATATGAGCCTCCCGCGATCCTATAGGGATGGTAAACATATCAAAATAGAATAAGGCAGACAGACGTTCTGTGGTTTTAAAAACCATATGAATAGCGGAATGGGGTGAGAAGCCCCGCGAGTCGGTCACTGTGATGCCGCCGCCGGAAGCACCGGAGCGGACAAGTCAGATACGTGAAAGCCTGTCTGCAAGCTCCTGCCGTCACCGGGAAGCTGTGTCCTGTGGTCTTACTGCGTCCGCACGGCTTCGTCCGTGCGGACGTTTTTACATACGAATATCCGTTGGCTGTGAGGCCGGATGATCGGAAAAACCGAAGTCCAGCAAATACCGCTGCGCGCATTGCGGCGGTGTTTGCCGGACTTTTGTTTATATATCTTATTTAATTATGCGCGCGAAAGCGCGCCGGAAAGGAAGTAAACCATGAGCATGAAGAAACGCATTCTGCCCCTTCTGCTGGCGCTCGTGCTGGCGATCGGACTGCTTCCGTTCAACGCCATGGCCGCGACGAAGTCGTTTGACGATTTCTTTGACGGCCTGCCGCTGATCGCGGAGACCGAGCCCGGTTCGCCGAACAGCACGAGCAAGTGGAAGGTCAAAACCC